>CAKTKX010000042.1 GCA_934572365.1 uncultured Oscillospiraceae bacterium | reverse complement strand
TAGGGGTTGTTCAGCTTCACCCGGTACAGATTTTCGTCCAGCCGCCAGCCGGGGACAAGCCCCGCGTCGGTCTCCACGGTCATAACGTCTCCCGCCAGACCGATGTCATGGCCGAACCGGCAGATGCACCGGGCGCCGTTGCCGCACATCTCGCCCCGGGTGCCGTCGGAATTGTAAAAATGCAGCCGGAAATCCGCCTTGTCGGATTCGTCCGTGGCCATGAACCCGTCCGCCCCCGTGACCGCACAGCATTTCCGCGCCAGCGCCGGATAGTCCGGCGTCAGCCCACGGGCGTCGATGACCATAAAGTCGTTGCCCGCGCCGTTCATATAGTAAACCTTCATAAAATTCACCTCGAATTTTTATCTAAGATGCCCGCCTACGCCCCGAACCGGGTGAAATACGTATACAGCGGCGTGAGCTTGGCGAAGAAATCCGCCACCTCATTTTCCAGCTCCGCGCCGAACATCTCGTCCCCCACGTCCTTATGGCGGATGCACTCAATGCCGCCCTTCCAGGCAAAGTAAGGCGCAAGAGCAGGATTTGCCGTCTCCTTGGGGCGCTTGTACAGCTGCGCCGTGACGCTCTGTCCCACCGCCGCCTCCGTCCGGGCAATCAACTGCAAAAATTCGTCGGGGTAAGCGGAAATATACTTCCGGAACTCCTCCATCGCCGCCGTCCTGGGATGCCAGAGGGTAAAGCCGTAGTCCACGCCCTCCGGGTTGATTTCAAAGAACAGGCAGGGATTTTCCGCCCACCATTCCACGTCCTGCCGGATGCAGAGCCACAGACTTTCCTTGTAGGGGTCGGGATGGTGCAGCCGGGCGTCCCGGTAGATGCGGCTGACCTTCAGAATCGTCCCCGGAACCTCCATGAAGGGCACGAACAGGTCTTTTCCCAGCGCCTTCATCGGCTCGTACAGGGTATCGACGTATTGTTTTTTATGCCCCAGGAACCAGTCCCGGTTGTTGTTCATGCGGATGCCCCAGAGAAAATCAATGGTCTCCGGGGTGAAACCGGTAAACATAGAATCACTTCCTATCTGAATCTGCCCTCAGCGCCTGTCCAGGGGGTCGTCCCGCCTCTGGCGGGTCTTGTAGATCACCTGACCCAACTGCTTGCCGTCCACCGGCCGGTCGGGGATTTCAAAGGTATAGCGTTCGGTGGCGTTGATGAGGGTCGTGCCGTTGTAATCCCGCACCCGATCCCGGGCGCCGTAGCGCATATGCACATGCCCGTGGACAAGGTATTGGGGATGGTATGTATCTAGCAGCTCCACCAGGGATTCAAAGCCCCAGTGCGCCGGGTCGTCCCCGTCGCCTAAGCCGTAGGGCGGCGCGTGGGTCACCACGATATCCACGCCACCCATGCGCTTGAGCTTCCACCGAAGCTTCTGGATGCGGCGGCGCATCTGGTCGTCGGTGTACTGGTGGGGACCGGGATGGTACTTGCGGCACCCGCCCAGACCCAGAATGCGCACCCCGTTGTAGGTCACGATGTGGTCGTCGATGCAGTCACACCCCTCCGGGGGGACCTGGCGGTAGTTGATATCATGGTTCCCGTGGACGTACAGCAGCGGACACCGCGCCATGGTGACAAGAAAGCTCAGATACCGCGCGTTCAGGTCGCCGCAGGAGAGGATCAGGTCATACTCCTTCAGCCGCCCGGGGACGTAATTGTCCCAAAATGCGGCGCATTCCTCATCGGATACGGTCAAAATCTTCACGGGGCTTCCCCTCCTTCTCTGTGGGAATTTTATCTCGGTAAATACCCAGCTCCCGCACCATCTGCTGGGAGATCGGCAAGATCTGGTCAAAGGTGGGGATGCTGCCCACGATGTTGTCGCACAGCCAGTCCATGTGCAGCAGCTCCTCCGGGGCGAACCCCCGTGTCCCGTCGGACTTCACCGTACCGTCCTGAGCGGTGATGCGCCGCCGGAAGGGGTCGAGAACGCCGTCCTCCAAGCCCTTTTTCAGAATCTCCGCGAACTGATGCACGCCCTCCGGCAGCTTTTCGGACAGCCGGATGCCGATGACGCCGCTGTCCATGCCCAGCCAGTAGTTGAGCGCGGTGGATTCACCCTTGTCCCGCTTCCAGCCACCGGCAAAAATACTGCGGATGACGAATTCATAGAACTTGCCCCAGACCCAGATGGGCGTTCCCAAGGGGATCAGGTCGCCCCGGTCGTTCATCAGGTAGGTGCCGTAGTTGCAGAAGTCCAGGTACATTTTCGCCTGGGTAGGCGCGTCCCGGTTGGATACCACCCGGATACCGTCCGCCAGCAGATCGGCCTGGGGCGTTCCCTTGACGCACGACCACCGCAGCTCGATCTGCGCCCGGGGATTGGTCATCTGCGCCCCCAGAGCAAAGGCGTTGATGGAGGCGGGGACGCCGAAAATCGGGTAAGACGCAATATAGCCGATGCGGTTGTTCTGGGCCATGGCGCCGGCGATGGCGCCGGTGATAAACTTTGCCTCATAGATCCGCCCGTAATAGGTGCGGATGCTGGAATAGGCCTGGTCGACGGAGCAGTTGAGGAAGCGCACCTTGGGATACTTTACCGCAGCCTTCAGCGTGGCGCGGCTCAACGGGGGCGCGGTGATGAACACCACCTGTGCGCCGTCGGCCACCGCCTGCTCGATGATCGGCTCTGCCAGCTCCGGGTTGGCGGCATCAAAGTAGCTGCGCAGGGTGACCCGGTCGCCGAACACTTTCTGCAAATGCTCCTTTCCCTCCTCGTGACCCAGCACCCAGGTGCTGTTGGACGGGTTCATCTGGTGGACAAAGGCCACGTTCAGATGGTCGGGGCTTGCGGAAATAAACCGCTCCAAGAGGGACGCCTTGGAGGTATCCTCCGCCTTGGTCTGCACCTTGACGGCCTCCTGCTTCTTCGTGTTGGCGACCATGTCCTCCCGCAGAGCGGCGACGCTCTTTTTCAGTTCCGCCGTGGACAGCTGCCCCAGATCCTGAAACGGGTAAAGATCCAGCCACAGCAGCAGCGCCTCCTCGGGAAGCACTTCCTCCGGCGGCACCTGCAGGGCGCTGAACGCGTCCCGGAAATAGTGGAAATAGGCGTTGAAGGTGCGCCGTTCCGATTCCTCCCAGATCTCGTCGCTTTTCTTGCCCAGGTGTGCCAGAAGCTTGGCATAATCCCCGGGATGGCGGAATTGGACGCAGTACAGGTGGGAGGCCTTGTAAAAGTCCATGAATTCGTAGTACGCCTGAATGCGCGGCTCATCGGTCAGGGGCGGCACAATGCGCTTGACGGTGCCGGGAATCCGGGGGGAGCCAAAGTGCCGCAGGACGCTGACCCGCTTGTTGCCCTCCTGAACGTAGAAATTGCCTAAGTATTCGTAGCACAAAATGGGGTCGGTGATGCCCGTCTCCCCCAGGTGGGCGTTGCAGAGGTTGACCCACTTGATGGCAAACTCGGATTTGACATCCAGCAGCGGGCGGAAGGAGGCAGTGAAGGCCGTAATGCGTCCGGCGGATTTGGTGCCGATGATCCGCTCCGATGGAATCTCCACCAGCCCCACGTCCACCACGGAATCCGTATTGTTTTCCGGCAGAATGTCGTCCAGCACGGCGGGGTAGGGCGAGCGCCCCTCCATCACAAGCTCCCGGTATTCCTTCTGGCCCTGTTTCAGCGCCAGGTTGTATTCATCTAAAGCGGTCTGAATCGACATGGCAGCCTCCCAAGAAAGATAGTTTTAACATATGATACCACATTTTTGCCGGTTTGCAATCACTATCTGCACTTCCATATTTGCATTTCTTACGAAAAAGAACGCAAATCCACCCCACCGCAAGGAAATCTTAAGGCGCCTGCGCTCCCTCCGACTTGTTTTTTCACGGAAAAACGAGTACAATGGGGGAAAACAGGAATTTCCATGAAAGAGGTGGTTGGATGCCGGCCAGAGACAATTCCGTAGCGAGCTTTGCCCAGCAGATTCTCACCCAGGTGAAAACCGTGGTTGTGGGAAAGGATCCCGTGCTGCTGTGGGTGCTGGCGGCGATCCTTGCCCGGGGGCATATCCTGTTGGAGGACATTCCCGGCGTGGGGAAAACCACCATGGCGCTGGCCTTTTCCCGGGTGCTGAGCTTAAGCTGCAGCCGTGTGCAGTTTACCCCGGACGTCCTTCCCTCCGATGTGACGGGCTATTCCGTGCCTGACGCCGCCGGGGGAATGCGCTATCAGCCCGGCGCGGTGCTGTGCAATCTGTTCCTCGCCGACGAGCTGAACCGCGCCACCTCCCGCACCCAATCCGCCCTTCTGGAAGCCATGGAGGAAGGGCAAGTCACGGTGGACGGGGTCAGCCACCCCCTGCCAAAGCCCTTTACGGTCATCGCCACCCAGAATCCCACCGGCGCGGCGGGCACCCAGCTGCTGCCTGACAGCCAGATGGACCGGTTCATGGTGCGGCTGTCCATGGGCTATCCCAGCCCCAAGGACGAGGCCGCCATGGTGCTGAACCGGCAGGGCGGCAACCCCCTCCACGAGCTGACCCCTCTGATGACCCGGGAGGATTTGACCGCCATGCAGGACACGGTGGAGGCGACCTACCTCAGCGACAGCGTGGTCAATTATATTGTAGCCCTCATCAGCGCCACCCGGGGCAGCGCCGACATTCTCCGGGGCGCAAGCCCCCGGGCGACCCTGGCCGTCACCGCCATGGCAAAATCCGTCGCCCGGCTTCGGGGACGGGATTACGTGACTCCGGCGGACGTGAAGGAGGTTTTCGCCCACACCATCGCCCACCGGCTGATTCTCTCCCCCAAGGCGGAAGCCCAGGGCAAGCAGCCCCAGGCGGTGCTGCAGGACATCCTCGCCGCCGTCCCCGCCCCCCGGCCCCGCTGACATGGTCGGGCGCAGATTGTGGTATCTGGCGGCGCTGTTTGGCTGCTGGGTATTTTACATTGCCTACGGCGAATGGTTTTCCTGGCTGGCGCTGGTGATCGTAGGGGGGCTTCCCTGGCTGTCGCTGGTTATCAGCATCCCCGCCATGCTTTCCTTCCGCCTGTCCCCGGACGGGGCGGACGCCGTTCCCATGGGGACGGAGGGGGAAGTCTGGCTGCTGGGCAGCAGCGCCTTTCCGCTGCCTCCCTTCAAGGGGAAAATCCGCCTGCGCAGCTGCATCACCGGCCAGACGCGGCGCTATCATCCGGGAACCGGCCTGCCTACGGAGCACTGCGGCGGCATCGTCGTCACGGTGGCGCAGGCGCGGGTCTGCGATTATCTGGGGCTGTTTGCTTTTCCGATGAGGAAGGTGGCGGCCAAAACCGTCCTCGTCCGCCCCAAGCCCCTGCCCATCCCCGCCATTCCCGACCTTGACCGGTATATCGCCCGAGCCTGGAAGCCCAAGTCCGGCGGCTTTGCGGAAAACCATGAGCTTCGGCTCTACCGTCCCGGGGACAGCCTGAATCAGGTGCATTGGAAGCTCACCGCCAAAACCGGCAAATGGATGATCCGTCAGCCCATGGAACCCCAGCGGGGGCTGGTGATGCTGACCATGACCCTTCGGGGAACGCCGGAGGAACTGGACAGGAAATTCGGGCGGCTATTATGGCTGGGGAACTATCTCGTAGGAAAAGACATCCGCTTTGAGATCCGCGCCCTGACCGCCGATGGAGTGCAGTCATCCTGGGTGCAGACGGAGCAGGAGCTGAGCAAAGCCATCGACACGCTGCTGTGCGCCGGGGAAGCAAAAGAAGGCTCCATCCGGGACTTTGGCTTCGCCGCCTCCTGGCAGTACCACATCGGAGGTGAGCCGGATGAAGCGTAAGATCTGGGTCACCGCCGGAATCGCGGCAGCGCTGGCCTTTCTGATCGCCTTCGGCGCGGTTGGGTGTGTCGTCAGCGGATTTGACCTGCCGCTGGATAATTATGCAAAGGTGCTGCTGATCTGCGCTGCGGCATCGGTTTTCTGCGCCGCGGCATTCAGCCTGAAATGGGGCGGCGCAGCGGTGCTGTGCGCCCTGGCGCTGTGCGCGGGCTACCTCTGGCGGCGGGAGGAGGCGGCGGAGCAGCTGTTCGGGCTGCTGTACCGCATGACCTCCGTTTACGGCAATGCCTACGGCTGGACGCCCGTTCCGCCGTTAGGCGACGCGGCAGTTGTGGATATTCCCATGGCCGCCCTGGGCGTTTTGCTGAGCGCCGCCGTGACCTGGTCGGTGTGCCGGAAGCTGGGGGCAGTTCTCCCGGTGCTGGCATCGCTGATCCCCCTTTCCGCCTGCATGGTGGTGACGGATACCGTCCCGGATGTGCCGTATTTATTCTGCCTGCTGTTCGGTCTCGTCCTTCTGATTCTCACCGGCCGCGTCCGCAGGCAAAGCGCCCCCCAGGGCAACCGCCTGACCGCCATGGCGGCGATCCCCACGGCTCTGGCGCTGGCGGCGCTGTTCCTGGCATTCCCGCAAGAGAGTTATGTAAACCGCTCGGAAGCGACCCGGGACGCCATTCTTTCCTGGTTCCAGAGCATTCCGGAAAAGGCGGAAAACGTCCGGCAGGAGGTGACCGTTTCCGTCTCCTCTCAGGAGCCAGATCATGTGCGCCTTGCGTCCCTGGGGCGGAGAATCGAGTCGCCCATAACGGTGATGGAGGTCACGGCGGAGATCGGCGGCACCCTCTACCTCCGGGGGCAGGATTATGACGGCTACGACGGCATGACCTGGACGGCCTCCCGGCACCGGACGGAGGACTTTTCCCTCACCGGGGAGGACTATGGCGACGTATCTATCCGCACCGTAGGCGAGCGGGCGCTGCTGTACCTGCCCTATTATCCCGCCCGGGGCATGGCGCTCATCGGCGGAAACATGAGCAACACCTGGGCATACACCGAATACGTCATCCCCCGCGCCGGGCTTCCCGACGACTGGCGGACGACGGCAATTTCCGGGTCGGCGACCCCGCCCAGCGCGGCTTCTCCCTATCTCACCCTGCCCGACGCGACCCGCTCCCGGGCAGAAACCCTTCTTGCGGATATTCTGGGCGGCGCTTCCTCCACCGTGGAGAGGGCGGAGAAAATCGGAAATTACGTCCGCGCTTCCGCCCGGTACGACCTGAATCCCTCCCGGATGGGTGAAGGGGAGACGGATTTTGCCCTGTGGTTTCTGGAAAGCGCCGAGGCGGGCTACTGCGTCCACTTCGCCACGGCGGCGGCGGTGCTGCTCCGGGCAGCGGGGATCGAAGCCCGCTACGTCAGCGGCTATCTGGTGAAAACCGCCCCCGGCACGCCTGCCACTGTCACCGAGAAAAACGCCCACGCCTGGGCGGAATATTACGAGCCAACGCTGGGCGTCTGGCTGGTATTGGAGGCTACCCCGTCGGACATGGCCGCAGCGCGGCAGCCCACCCCGGAGGCCGTCCCGGGAGCCACCCAGGAAACCGTCCAGCCAAGCTCACCGGAGCCGACGACCCCGTCGCCATCCGCAACCGCGCCCTCCAACCCGCAGGTTCCCGCAGAGTCCACGCCATCCCAGCCGGACGCGCCGACACAGCATAACACCGGAAAAATTCTGGCCGTACTGTTCGCGCTGGCACTGTTGGTTCTGACGGTCACAGCCCAGCGGAGCATCCGCATTCACCTTCGCCGCCGCAGACAGGAAACCGCCCGCCCCAACGCCCGGGGGCTTGCCATGTGGCAGGAGACGGAGCTGCTGTCCGGACTTCTGCACCAGACACCCCCGGAAGCCCTGGAAGCGCTGGCGCAGAAAGCCAAATTCAGCCAGCACACGCTGACGGCGGAGGAACTGGAACAGTTCATAGCATATCTGACCGACACCCGGCATCAGCTGGAACAAAAGCCCTGGTATCTGCGGCTGGTTTACATGTATTTTTATGCAGCGATCTAAGGAGAAAGCCTATGGAAGAAAAATTCATCGCCGCCTGGGCGGCGAACCGTGAAAAAGCCGAAACCCTTGGCATTCGGATGCGCCCCGTCCCCGCCGAAGACGCTCTGAAAACGGCGCACCGCGCCTTATCCGGCAGCCGTCTCAGCGACGGCTTCAACGCCCTCCGGGAAAAGCACCGTCTTGACCTGACGCTGGAAGCCCTGGCCGTGGACAAGCGCTTCACGACGCTGTTCAGCGACGAGGAAGCCAACGAAGCCCTGACCCGCCTGCTGGAAGCGGGCTACTACGGCGGATAACGACAAAAAAGAGGAAGCGTGATCGCTTCCTCTTTTTGCTGTTTCATTGGAAAACCCTTACTTTTCCAGTGCCATGACCTTATCGATCCGGCGCTGATGGCGCGCTTCCCCGGAAAACTCCGTGCCAAGCCAGGTGTCCACGATCTCCATCGCCAGATTTTCGCCCACGACTCCCGCGCCCAGCGCCATCATGTTGGTGTCGTTGTGCAGACGGGTCATTTTTGCCGACCAGGGGTCGGACAGCAGGGCGCAGCGGATGCCGTCGATTTTGTTGGCGCTGATGGACACGCCGATGCCGGTGGTACACAGCACAATGCCCCGCCGGCACTCCCCCCCGGCGACAGCCCGGGCGGCCGCGGCGGCAAAGTCGGGGTAATCGCAGCTTGCCGTGGAATAGGTGCCGAAGTCCCTGACCTCATGGCCCTGCTTTTCCAGATGCTGGATAACTTTATTCTTCAGCGCAAACGCGCCGTGGTCACAGCCGATGGCAATTTTCATAGTAGTACAGTCTCCTTTGTTCTCAAATCACGTACCCGCCGCTGACGCCCAGCACCTGTCCGGTGACAAATTCCGCGTCCGCCAGATACGCAATGGCCTTCGCCACATCCATGGGCGCACCGTTGCGTCCCAGAGGGGTCTCCTCCGCCATATCTGCAAGGATATCCGGGGCGACATTCGCGCACATGTCCGTCAAAATGACTCCCGGCGCCACGCAGTTGACCCGGATGCCGCTGGGGCCAAGCTCCTTGGCAAGCGCCTTGGTCAGAGCGATCACCGCCCCCTTCGTGGCAGAATACGCCGCCTCGCAGGACGCGCCCACCTGCCCCCACATGCTGGCCACCGTCACGATGCTGCCCCGGTGGGTCTTGAGGAAGGACGGCATGGCGGCGTTGACGCAGTGGTAAATCCCCCCCACGTTAACGGCAAACAGACGGTTCCAGTCATCTTCCGCCATCTGAGACAGCAGTCCAAAGTACATCGTCCCGGCGTTGCAGACCAGGACGTCCACGTCCCCGATTTGGGCAAATGCCCGGTTCACGGCTTCCCTGTCCGCCACGTCGCAGCAAATGGCCGTGGCTCCGGTCTTCTCCGCCACGGCTTTCGCGGCGGCATGGTTTTTCTCGTATAAAAACGTCACCCGGTCGCCCCGGGCGGCGAACAGCGCCACCGCCGCCGCGCCGATCCCCCGGGAACCGCCGGTGATCACAACATTCCCCATAGAATTTCCCGCCTTCCGCAGTCCGTTTCCATCTCATGAAAAACAGGCTGCCCCGGCAGCCTTGCCGTATCCAAAACCCTTTGTCCCCAAAGGCCAAAAGGCCTTTGGGGACAGGATAGCCTGTTTTATCGTCTTCTGCTCTTGGTGCGGTGATCTGCACGCATGGAGGAGAGCTTGTTGTCGGATTCGGACATGAACGCCTTCAGCTTTTCCTCAAACAGCTGGTCAGCCGT
>CAKTKX010000041.1 GCA_934572365.1 uncultured Oscillospiraceae bacterium | reverse complement strand
GAGCAGGCGCAGATCGAGGCGTTTTACGCCATGAAAAACGGGAAATAAGGAGGCGGGAATATGGGAAAACCCACCGGATTTATGGAGATCGACCGGCAGACCAGCCGGGAGATCGCTCCTGAGGAACGTATCAAGAATTTCAATGAATTTCATATTCCGCTGCACTGCGACGAACAGCAGGCGCAGGGCGCACGGTGCATGGACTGCGGCGTACCCTTCTGCCAGAGCGGCATGATGATCGGCGGCATGGCAAGCGGCTGCCCCTTAAATAACCTCATCCCCGAATGGAATGACCTGGTGTATCAGGGACGGTGGGATCTGGCGGCGAAGCGGCTCATTGCCACCAACCGCTATCCGGAATTTACCAGCCGGGTCTGCCCGGCGCTGTGCGAAGCCGCCTGCACCTGCGGTATGGCCACGGGGTCTCCCGTGGCGGTGAAGGAAAACGAGCGGGCGATCGTGGAGTACGGCTACGAAAGCGGCGCGATCCACGCCGTTCCGCCACCGGCACGCACCGGAAAGCGGGTGGCGGTGGTCGGTACCGGTCCATCCGGGCTGTCCGTCGCCGACCTTCTGAACAAACGCGGCCACAAGGTAACCATGTATGAGCGTGCCGACCGTGTGGGCGGTCTGCTGATGTACGGCATCCCCAACATGAAGCTGGAAAAGTGGGTCATTGACCGCCGAGTGAAGATCCTGGAAGACGAGGGCATTGAGTTCGTCACAAATGCCGACGTGGGTCGCGACGTCTCCGCTGAAGAACTGAAAGAGAATTACGACGCGGTGGTGCTGTGCTGCGGCGCGAAAAAGCCCCGGGACATCGGTGTACCCGGACGGGACGCCGAGGGGATCTACTTTGCCGTGGACTACCTGACCAGCGTGACTAAGAGTTTGCTTGACTCGGATTTTGCCGACGGCAAGGCCGTCACGGCCAGGGGCAAAAAGGTGCTGGTCATCGGCGGCGGCGACACGGGCAACGACTGCGTAGGCACCGCCATCCGTCAGGGCTGCACGGGCATCCTACAGCTGGAAATGATGCCCTGTCCGCCGGAGTTCCGCGCTCCCGGCAATGCCTGGCCGGAGTGGCCGCGGGTGCTGAAGACCGACTACGGCCAGCAGGAGGCCATTGCCGTCTTCGGCCGTGACCCTCGGGAATATCAGACCACCGTTAAGGAGTTCTACAAGAACGAAGCCGGACAGGTCTGCGGGGCGCTCATTGCCCGTCTGGAAAGCAAGGTGGTGGACGGACGGCGGATGATGGTTCCCACCGGGGAGGAATTCTCCGTGGAGTGCGATCTGGTGCTTATCGCGGCGGGATTCCTGGGCTGCGAGAGCTACGTTGCCGAAGCTTTCGGCGTGGATATGACCCCTAGGGGCAATGTGGCGGACGTGGAGTACGCGACGAATCAGCCCAAGGTGTTTGTCTGCGGCGATATGCGCCGGGGGCAGAGCCTTGTGGTATGGGCGCTGCGGGAAGGCCGGGACACCGCCGCCGTAGTGGACGAAAGCCTGATGGGCTATACGAACCTATAGGATATAAAAAGTTCCCGTTTCCGACAGGAAACGGGAACTTTTTAATAAAACTCAGTCAAATACGTACATGCCGAAAAACGCGATCAAACCGTCGCCGCAGGTGTATTCCATGCCGCACAGGTCTGCCAGCTTCTTGACGAAAATGCAGTAGGCGGACATGCAGGAATATTTCAGGTCGGGGAACCGGCATGGCTCATTATTTTTCCTTGTGCAGGGGGAACACAGGGCGCAGCCGCTGGCGCCCACCAGAAAGCCGTCGCACCCCTCCTCACGGCAACGCTTCATCAGGCGGATGGCGGCGGTGTTGTGACCGGATTTTCCCTTCTTGATGGCGGGGGTGTCGGTATAGCTTTCCAACTGCCAGATGCTCTGCAGCACCAGCGCCTTTTTGTGGGCAAGTATCCGTTGCTTCATTTCCTCCGGCGTGCCGCAGTCCGGAGGACAGGAGTAGTTTGCGCCGTACTGCCCGCAGAGGTTTTCCTCGCAGTAGGGGCGGAACGAGGGGTCAAAGACGATGTCGGCGGTATCCACCACTGCGGCGGCGGAAAAGCCTTCCTCGTAGGCATATTGCACCATTTGTTCTGCTGTCATATTGCATCACTCCATTTTTAGGCTTGATAGCACCCAGTATAGCACATTCAGATCAGATCCGCAATATCCTGAACCAAGCGAATTGTCTCATCCCAACCAAGACAGGGGTCGGTGATGGACTTGCCGTAAACGCCGTCGGCGATCTTCTGGCAACCGGGTTCCAGGTAGGATTCCACCATGAAGCCCTTGACCATGGACTTGATGTCCCCGCTGTGGCGGCAGGAATGCAGCACTTCCTTGCAAATGCGGGGCTGCTCCTGATACTTTTTGCCGGAATTGGCGTGGTTGGCGTCCACGATCAGCGCCATGTTTTGTAAGCCCTTGGCGGTGTAGGCGTTGTACAGCCGTTCCAATTCTTCAAAGTGGTAGTTGGGCATGGATTCTCCGTGCTTATTCACATAGCCCCGGAGAATGGCATGGGCGAGGGGATTGCCGGTGGTGTCCACCTCCCAGCCCCGGTAGATGAAGGTGTGGGGATGCTGGGCGGCCATGATGGAGTTGAGCATGACGGAAATATCCCCGCTGGTGGGATTTTTCATGCCTACGGGGATGTCAATGCCGCTGGAGGTCAGGCGATGCTCCTGATTTTCCACGCTCCGCGCGCCCACCGCCACGTAGGACAGCAGGTCGGAAAGATAGCGGTAATTGTCGGGGTAGAGCATTTCGTCGGCAGTGGGAAGGCCGGTGTTTGCCAGCACGTTGGTGTGCAGGCGGCGGATGGCGATGACGCCCTCCAGCATGTCGGAGGTTTTCCTGGGGTCGGGCTGGTGGAGAAGCCCCTTATAGCCGTCGCCGGTGGTGCGGGGCTTGTTGGTGTAGACCCGGGGGATCAGAACCAGCTTGTCCGACACCGCCTCCTGCAATTTTGCCAGACGCTCGCAGTAATCCAGCACCGCGTCCTCCCGGTCGGCGGAGCATGGGCCGATGATCAGCACCATTTTATCGCTTTTGCCGGTGAAAACGTCGGCAATTTCCTTGTCCCGGCTGGCTTTGACCTGAGACAGTTCGGCGGTCAGTGGGTACTGCTCCTTGATCTCCTTGGGGATGGGAAGCTTGCGCTTGAAATTCATATTCTGCATGATGGTGTCCTCTCTTTATCTGTAGACTTTACTTTTTCCTGTTTATGCGGTATGATAGGAAGAAAAAGGAGTGGTTTTTGTGACCGACCCGAAACGGAAATATTATGAAAAACGCGCCGGCGTGCTGATCAAAAATCTCCACAGCCGCCATTTTGAAGCTTGCTATTGCGCCGATCAGGCCGAAGCGCTGAAAAAGGCGCTGGAATGGATTCCCGCCGGTTCCGGCGTTGGCTGGGGCGGCGCGATGTCCGCCCAGGAAATCGGCCTGCTGGACGCTGTCCGGACAGGGGACTACCGCGCCCTTGACCGGGATCGGGCTGCGACCCCGGAGGAGCGGAAGGCGATCATGAAGCAGTGCCTTGGCGCGGACGTGTTCATCACCGGCGCAAACGCGCTGAGCCTGGACGGTCAGATGGTGAACATCGACGGCAACGGCAACCGAGTGGCGGCCATCGTCTATGGGCCGGAATCCGTGATCGTGATCGCGGGGATGAACAAGGTGATGGATTCTCTGGATGCCGCCGTGGAGCGGGCGAGAACGGTTGCCGCACCCCAAAATAAGCAGCGTTTCGATTACAAAACACCCTGCGAGGTGACGGGCGCCTGCGCCGACTGCAAGAGCGACGGCTGCATCTGCAACCAGATCCTCGTCACCCGCAACTGCAATCCCCCCGGACGAATCAAATTCATTCTGGTAGGGGAAGAACTGGGGCTGTGAGGAGGAAAAACATGATCGAGAAAATCCGCGATTTGGTCGAGAAGCACTGGGATATGGTCAGCTATCTCTTTTTCGGCGTGCTGACGACGGTGGTCAATTATCTGGTTTATCTGCCGCTTTACAACCTGCTGGGCATCAGCGCAGCCGTCAGCAACATGATCGCCTGGGCGGCGGCGGTGGCCTTTGCCTATGTGACGAACAAGCCCTTCGTGTTCAAAAGCCACGACTGGTCGATGAAGACCGTTTTGCCGGAGCTGGGCAAATTCGTCGGCTGCCGGGCAGCTTCGGGCGCTATGGAAACGGCGCTGGTCTTCCTGACCGTGGACGTCTGCGGCTGGGACGGAAATATCTGGAAGCTGATCATCAGCGTTGCGGTGGTGATTTTGAATTACGTATCCAGCAAGCTGCTGGTCTTCCGCAAGTGAGCGCCTCCCCATTGCTATTTGGCAATGGGGAATTTTTTATCCGAAATGCTCCTTGAGGTACAGCATGGCTTCCCGGTAGCCCTCCAGGCCGTGGCCTTTGATGGTCTTCACACAGGCCATTCCCGCGTAGGAGATTTGACGGAAGGGTTCTCTTGCATCCACGTCGGAGATGTGAACCTCCACGGCGGGGATGGAAACGGCTTTCAGCGCGTCCAGAATGGCCACGGAGGTGTGGGTATAAGCGGCGGGGTTGATGACGATGCCGTCCACCTTGCCGTATGCCCACTGAATTTTATCTACAATGTCCCCCTCGTGGTTGGACTGGTACTGCTCTACCTCCAGACCCTCGGCGCCGGCGGTTTCGTCCAGCAGCCGCAGAAGATCGGCGAAGGTGCTTTTGCCGTAGATACCCGGCTCCCGGATACCCAGCATGTTCAGGTTGGGGCCGTTGATGACCAGAATTTTCATATGGGTTCCTCCATGATCGACAAAATGGCGGCGACGGTTTCCCCGGCGGTGCCGTCATTGCTGACGGTGTGATCGGCAAAGGCGGCGTACATGGGGGCGCGCTTTGCGAACATTGCATCCAGAGGATTGGCCTGGGACAGGGGGCGGCCGTCGGTGGGCAGCTTGGAAATGTCCCGTTTCAGCCAGAAAATCGTGCCGTTTTGGTGAAGCAGCGGGTAGTTTCGTATCTGGGTCACGCAGCCGCCGCCGGTGGCGATGACCAGCGCGGACTGCTTGCCCAGCCGGGACAGCGCTTTCGTCTCCCAGTCCCGGAAAACGGTCTCGCCGTCCTCCGCGAAAATTTGGGGGATGGGCTTGCCCGCAAGACGGACAATTTCTTCGTCGGCATCCATCAGCTTCCGACCCAGCCTGTCCGCCAGCAGAGTACCGACGGTGCTTTTTCCGCACCCCGGCATTCCGACGAGGATGATGTTCGCCATTTGGGCGGCGAGCTTTCCGTGGATTTGGGTAATGACAGCGTCGTCAATGGACGTGCCGGTAAAATATTCGGCGGATTCCTTGGCTTGGGCAACCAGCATCCAAAGGCCGTCGGCGCAGGGAATATGAAGCGCTTCGGCGTCCAGCAGCAGCTGGGTGCGGGCGGGGTTGTAGATCACGTCCAGTACCCCTTCCAGCCTGGGGAACCGCTTCAAATCCACCGGAGAAACGCCGGTGTTGGGGTACATGCCGACGGGGGTCGCGTTGACGATGGCGGCGGCGTCTTCGTGACGCTGTAGGTTCCCGTAATTGTTTTCCCCGGAACGGGAAATGACCACGGCTTCAGCGCCCAGCTCGGTCAAAACAGCAGTGACGGTATTGGAAGCGCCGCCGCTGCCCAGCACCAGAACCTTCTTCCCGGCGACATTCAGGCCGCTTCGTTTCAGAAGAGAAGCAAAGCCAAAATAGTCCGTGTTGTGGCCGAACAGAGTGCCGTCCGATCTACGGACGATGGTGTTCACAGCCCCCAGCTTTTTAGCATTCGGGGACAGCTCGGCCAGATAGGGGATGACCGCTTTTTTGTAAGGAATGGTGACGTTCAGCCCGGTAAAATCCTCGTTTTTCAGGAAATCTTCGATTTCCTCCGGCTCTTTTTCAAAGAGGGTATAGGAATAGTCCCCGAGACAGGCGTGAATCTGGGGGGAGTAGCTGTGCCCCAGCTTCCGACCCAGCAGTCCGCATTTCATCAGACCACCTCCGTGTAGCTGCCTAAGTATTTGAATTCCTCACACATCTCGTCCAGCTCGCACATCAGCTGAACGAATTCCTCGGAATAAATGGAGGTTTCCAGATCGAAATAGAACATGAACTCAAATTCCCGGTCGGGAATGGGGCGGGATTCCAGCTTCGTGACATTGATGCCCAGGGTGTAGAGCCGCGCCAGCACCTTGTAAAGGGCGCCGGGCTTGTGGTTCAGAACCATCATGATGGAGGTCTTGTCGGAGCCGGGGTAGATTTCCAAGTTCCGGCTGATGCAGATGAAGCGGGTGCGGTTGTTGCCCTTGTCCTGCACGGAGCTGCGCAGACAATCCAGTCCGTACAGCTCGGCGCATGCGCGGCTGGACAGGGCGGCCACGTCTTTTCTGCCGGACTGAGCGACCATCTGGGCGGCGAGGGCAGTGTTGTCCACGGGAATGACATTCATGCCGGGGAGACTGTGGAGGAAGATGCCACACTGGTTGATGGCCTGCTCATGGGAGTACACCTCCTTGATGTCGGCGAGGTTGGTGCCGGGGTTGACCAGAAGATTGTGGTCGATTTTCAGCCGGAAGGTGCGGACGATGGAGAAATTATGCTCAATCATTAGGTCGTACACCTTGTTCACGGAACCGGCGGTGGAGTTTTCGATGGGCAGAATGCCGTATTGGCACAGTCCCTGATCGATGGCGTTGAATACGGCCTCGAAGGACTTGAAGTACATAATGAAGGGATTTTTGAAGATTTTTTCACAGGCGATTTGGGAGTAAGCGCCCTCTACGCCCTGGCAGGCGACCATGGGCGCCTGGGGGAAGAGCTTCGGCGTATGCTCAATGGCCTGGGTGATGCTTTTGTAAAGGGGGCTGAACTCCCCGTTGCGCTTGGACTGGTAGCTGCGGCTCAGCTCGAACAGCATGGAGTACAGCACCCGGGTGTAATTGGCCATTTCGGGGTCGGCCTTTTCCGCCACGTCCTGGAGCTTCGCCCGCTCCCGGGCGGGCTGAAAAATGGGCAGATTATTGGCTTTTTTGTAGTCCGCGACCTGGGCGGCGACGTGCATCCGCTGGCAGAACAGGCGAACCAGCTCATCGTCAATTTTGTCGATTTCACTGCGAATGTCATTTAAGTCCATTTACGGTTTCCTCCTGTCTGTCTGGGTGTTGCCCAGAATCATGTCAAAAATGGCAATTGCTGCCGTGGCCTCGATCACCGGAACGGCTCTGGGGACGATGCACGGGTCATGGCGGCCTTTGACCACCAGCTCCTGCATTTCTCCTTTGCTCAGGCTGACGCTCTGCTGGGGACGGGAAATGGAGGGAGTGGGCTTGAGGGCTGCCCGGAAAATCAGGGGCATTCCGGTGGTGATGCCGCCGAGAATTCCTCCGGCATTGTTGGTGGCGGTGCGGACTTGGCCGTCAGCCATCACATAGTCATCGTTATTCTGACTGCCCCGCAGGCCTGCGGCGGCAAAGCCTGCGCCGAATTCCACACCCTTCACGGCGGGAACGCCGTAGACGATCTGGGCGATCCGGCTTTCTGCGCCGCCGAACATGGGTTCTCCAAGTCCTGCGGGAAGACCGGTGACGGCGCATTCCACAATGCCGCCAACGCTGTCGCCGTCGTTTCTGGCGGCGGAGATGGCATCGCGCATCCGCGCCCCAGCGTCCGGGTTTATTACGGGAAACTCCGGTTGTACGGAATCCCTGTTCGCGGCGAGGGGGTCAAAGGGCGTGTCGGAAATGCCTGCAATGGCGGCAATGTGGGCGAAAATCTGAATCCCCATATCTTCCAGCCATTGCTTGCACAGCCCGCCCGCAATGCAGAGGGGCGCGGTCAGACGGCCGGAAAAGTGTCCGCCCCCGGCGGCGTCCTGAAAACCGCCGTATTTGATCTGAGCGGTGAGATCTGCGTGGCCGGGACGGGGGCAGTCCTTTAGATTGGCGTAGTCCCCGGAGCGGGTGTTTTTGTTGTAAATGGCGGCGGCAATGGGCGCGCCGCAGGTGAAGCCATCCAGAATTCCGGAGAGAAACTCCGGCCGGTCGGCTTCCTTTCGGGGTGTTGACCAATCGTTCTGGCCGGGGGCGCGGCGGTTCAGGAAGACTTGCAGAGCGTCTGTATCCACCGGCAGTCCTGCGGGAATGCCGTCCAGTGTCATACCGATGGCTGCGCCGTGAGATTGGCCGAATATGGACAATTTCAAATTTTCACCGTAGGTACTGCTCATAGTTACCTCCTAAACGGGCGTATTCTTCAAAGAACTTTGGATAGGACTTTTCTACACACTCGGCACCGAGAATGGTCACGGGCGCTTTGCAGGCCGTGGCCGCGATGGCGGCGGACATGGCAATGCGGTGGTCGTTTACGGCATCCACCGTCCCGCCGGCCAGCCCTGTGCCGTACACTGTTAGGGTGTCCTTGGAGGTCTGGGCTTTCCCGCCCAGCGCTTCCACCATGGCAATAACGGACGCGACCCGGTCGGATTCCTTCAGCCGCAGCCGCCCAATGTCCGTGAACACGGCACCGGTTTTACACGCTGCCGTGACGGCGAGAATGGGGATTAAATCGGGAATATCGGCGGCGGAAATGACGGGATGACCTTCCAGCGCGGGAAGCAGGTCAAAGACCGCCTGGTCGCCCTGGGGGGAATCCGGGGAGAGGTTCGTTACCTCAACATTGCTCCCTAATGCCTTTGCCGCCAGGAAAAATGCGGCGTTGCTCCAATCGCCCTCCACCGTCAGCTCGCCGGGGGAGCGGAACGGGGTGCCGCCGGTTACGACGAAATCCGCCGTTTCCTTCCCGAAAATTTCCATTGCCCGCTGGGTCATGGTAATGTAGGGGCGGGATTCCACCTTCCCGGTCAGGTAAATCCGACTTTCCCCGGGAATCAGAGCGGCGGAAAGCAGCAGCCCCGTGATGAACTGGCTGGAAACGCCGCCGTCGATGCTGTATTCTCCTGCCCGCAGACGCCCGGTGCAGCGGACGGTATCCGACGTGGGGCGGGTAAGAGTGCAGCCCATCCGCTCCATTTCCTCCCACAGCGGGGAGAGAGGACGGCTGGGAAGTCTGCCCTCCAAGACAAACGCAGCGTCAACGCCCAAAGCCCCGGCCACGGGCAGCAGAAACCGCAGGGTAGAGCCGCTGTCGTGGCAGTGCAGCACAGCCTGTTTGGGGATTTCCTTCGCCGGGGTGACTTGGTAGCCGGTTTTGGTTCGCGTGATGTTCGCGCCCAGGGCGTTCAGGCAGCCCATGGTCGCTTCGATGTCCCGGTTGGTTTCTGGGCAGAAAAGAGTGGTGGGAGCGTCGGCAAAGGCGGCGCAGATCAGCAGACGGTGCGCCTGGGATTTTGACGGAATGGCGCGGACGGTTCCCGAAAGCTTTCCGGGAAAAATGGTGATATCCATATCAAAGACCTGCCTGAATAAAGGATTTCAGGGATTCAACTTTGGTCGGGACAATGGCGCAGTCGCCGATGGCCCGGGGAATGATGAGATTCACCGTGCCGCCGGAGCGCTTTTTGTCCGAGAGGGTGTAGGTGAAAAGGTCGTCTGCGGAGTAGTC
>CAKTKX010000040.1 GCA_934572365.1 uncultured Oscillospiraceae bacterium | reverse complement strand
CAGCAGAACGCGTCCCGCCGGGGCGAGAACGTAATGGCACGGCTGGAGCTGACCTTCGAGGAAGCGGCCTTCGGCTGCGAGAAAGAGGTCGCTGCCCAGCGGATCGAGAACTGCCCCAACTGTAAGGGTACGGGCAGCGCCGACGGTGTGATCGAGACGTGCAGCCAGTGCCACGGTACCGGTCAGGTGCGTTCCGTGCAGAACTTTATGGGCATGCAGATGCAGTCCACCACCGCCTGCCCCACCTGTGGCGGCCGTGGTAAGGTCATCAAGAACCCCTGCACCACTTGCCGGGGCAAGGGCAAGGTGCGCAAGACCAACCGGGTCAAGGTGAAGATTCCCGCAGGCGTGGACGCCGGACAGAGCGTCCGTGTCCGCGGCGAGGGCTGCGTGGGCGTCAATGGCGGAGCCAACGGCGACCTGCTGGTGGAAATCTCCATCAAGCGGCACCCAATCTTCACCCGTAACGGGACGGAAGTTCTGTGCGAAGTTCCCATCACCTTTACCCAGGCGGCTCTGGGCGCGACCATTCAGGTGCCGACCCTGGACGGCAAGGTGGATTATGAAATTCCCGAAGGCACCCAGACCGGCCGGGAGTTCATCCTGCGGGAGAAGGGCATTCCCGAGGTGGGCAACACCCGCCGCCGGGGCAACGAGCGCTTCACTGTAGTGGTGGAAACCCCCACCAGGCTGACCAAGGAGCAGAAGGATCTTCTGCGCAAGCTGGACGGAAGCGTGGAGCAGTCCCCCAAAAGGAAAAAGTTTCTGGACAATCTGAAGGACTTCTTTGGTTAATAAAAAAATGCAGGACAGCCACTTGCAGCTGTTCTGCATTTTGTGTATAATGAGGAAAAACAACCCAAAAGGAGGCTTCCGCCATGAAACGTGAGGACTACATCAGCTGGGACGAATATTTTATGGGCATCGCCATGCTTGCGGCCAAGCGCAGCAAGGATCCCAACACCCAGGTCGGCGCCTGCATCGTCTCCCAGGACAACATCATCATCTCCACCGGCTACAACGGGATGCCAAAGGGCTGTTCCGACGACGAGTACCCCTGGGCGCGGGACGGCGAGCAGACCAAGTACCCCTACGTCGTCCACGCTGAGCTGAACGCCGTGCTCAACGCCAACGGCCGGGATTTGCGGGGCAGCAAGCTGTATGTGGCGCTGTTTCCCTGCAACGAGTGCGCCAAGGCCATCATCCAGAGCGGCGTGAAGGAGGTCTACTACCTCTCGGACAAATACGCGGACAGCTTAGCGACCATGGCGTCCAAGCGGATGATGGATTCCGCCGGCGTCCGGTATATCCAAATGCGCACCGGGATCAAGTCCATTACGCTGGATTTTACTCCGGAGGAAGAGAAGAACTGACACTGGGAAAATAAGGCCTCCGGCTGCCATATGGCAGCCGGAGGCGTTTGCTTATTTTGCATCCCGCGGGGGAGTCTTTGGCTTCCCCGGCTTCCCCGGCTTGCGGCGGTACTCGCCCTTGGCGTCGAAGTTTGCCATGGCGGTGAGGTTGATGGCAAGGGTGGCGATCAGAAGAAGAACCGCTTCCCATATAAGGCAGTTTACCGCGTTCCACACCATGTCCATCGTGTCCATGCGGCCGTAGCCGCCGGTGATGATGGCCATGATTACGGTGAGAATCAGACCCAGCCCGCCGAGGCATACCCCCGCAAGCCGCTGGGTGAACCGCCAGGCGCGGACGCTGCCCATGCCGAAATAACAGCGGTAGCCGAAGTAGTAATTGGCCTCCTTCGGCGCGAGAAACAGATACGCCAGCCCCAGAATCAGCGTAATAATCGGGCCGATCATCACGGCGACCCGGCACACGCCAACCAGGCTCCCGAAAACCTTGCTCAGGTCAGGCAGCAGCGAGGCGGGGTCAAAGCCGTCCATCACGCTTTTGATGGAGGCAATGTCCAGGGTGCTTTCCGTGGCGGCGGTGATTTCAGTTGGGATTGTGCTCATTATATTTCCTCCAGGAATTTGCTGATCTCCCGCATAAAGCTGCCCGCATCCTGGAACCGATGGTAGATGGAGGCAAAGCGGATGTAGGCCACCTCGTCCAGGGGCTTCAGGCGCTCCATGACCATCTCGCCGATCTTGTCGGTGCTGATCTCCCGCTCCAGGGTGTTCTGGATGGTCTGCTCGATCTCGGTGGTGATGCGGTCGAGATCCGTGACGTCCACCTTCCGCTTGTCAAAGGCGCGGATCATGGAATTGAGAATCTTGTTGCGGTCGAAGCCCTGACGGGAGCCGTCCCGCTTCACAACGATGATGGGCAGGCTCTCCACAATCTCATAGGTGGTGAACCGGCGCTGGCAGCCCATACACTCCCGGCGGCGGCGGATGCTCAGACCGTCCTCCGAGTGGCGGGAATCCACGACCTTGCTTTCCTGGTCGCCGCAAAACGGACATTTCATGGGAAAAACACTCCCTTTACGAATCTTATTCCCAACATTATAACAGATATTAGCAGAACTGTCCAGTTTTTTTTCACCGGCGGAATCCGACAGGGAAAACCTATTGCCTTTTGCGGCGCTTTCGGATAAAATAAGGTCATGAAGCTATCTGCAAAGGAGAACAAAATGTCTAAGAAAACGCTGTTTGCCCTGTGGGGCGGTTTGTTTATTTTGTGCGCGGGGCTGGGATTTATCCCCGGCTTTTCCCGGAATGTCAGCGCCGGGGTGCAGGCCGTGCTGACGGTGCTGTCCGTGGCGTTTTTCGCGCCGCCTGCGTACCTGCTCTATGCCGCGAAGAAGGAGAAGGACGCGCATACGCTGAAGCTGGTGCGCGGCATTTCGCTGCTGTCCCTGGGACTGACCCTGCTGGCGCTGGTGCTGAACGTGCTGTCCGCCATGGGGACGGTGACCATGGGAAACGCACTGTTCGGCGTGCTGATCGTGGTGTCCAGCCCCATGGTTTGCAGCGGCTACTGGGCGCTGAGTTTGTTTCTCTGGGCGTGCCTTCTGATGGTCAGCCACTCGCTGGTGAAGAAGGTTCTTTGCTGAATCTTTACCACATATTGTGGATAAGGTTGGTATTATACCGCAATATGTAGTGTATTAGCTCAAAAGCGGTAAAATGTCGAAAAATGGCTGTGCTATATTCCCGAATGGATAAAGGAACCTCTGATACAAACGGCAGATCGTTGACAGCTGGTTGAACACTATCCGCAGCCAATCCGGCGATGATTTTTCGGGGGTTCCGGGAGGAAACTCTGAAAAAATCGGGAGGGTTTGGTATGCTAAGGAAATTGGTAGCCGGAGGGCTGCTGTCAGTTATGTTGGCGGCAGCTCTCTTTTCATTGTTCCGGCTGCCCGTCGAAGCGGAAACGGTGTACCGGGAGATCACCGGTATGGAGGAACTCACCGACGGACGGTATGTGCTGATAACGCCTCAGGACATCGCGCCGGGAACGCTGGCGGAAGAGGAGGGCGTGATTTCAGCGGTGGCACTCACCGCCGCCGGCGACACGGTCACGGATACCGACGGCGGGGAATGGAACTTGACCGTCACGGAAAACGGGGTCATTCTGACGGACGCGTATGGCGTGTCCGTCGCACCCACGGAGGACGGCGCAAGCGGCATCACCGTCGGGGCATATGAATGGCAGGTTTTCTGGGAGGACGGATGCTTTTCCTTTCACGGCTTCAGCGGAGAGGCGCCGGTGACGCTGGTTTCCAATCCGGACTTTGAGTATGGCTTCCGCGCCCAACTGGATGCCGAGATCGCGGAAGCTGAGGGCTTCTACTTCGGCGGCTTTACCCTGCATCGCTGCACAGAGGTGCAGGACGACAATCCGGGGCAGGATGACCCAGGACAGGACGATCCGGGTCAAGACGACCCCGGACAGGACGACCCGGATCCGGAAGAACCGGGAGAAATTGTGAAAACGTCACCCAAGGTAATCATTTCACCGGACGGCGGCGAGATCAGTGCCGGGGAAGCGATCACCTTGACCTGTGAGGGGGAAAGCGCCGAGATTTATTTCGCGGTCTCCGCCGACGGTGTGAATTATCAACCCGATGTGCCGTATACCGGCCCGATTTGCTTTGAAAAGGACTTCGGTACGGCGTACCTCAAGGCTTATTCCAAGGCGGAGGGCTGCGAACCCGGAGAGGTGACCCAAGCCATTTTCACGGAGAAATTCGCCCTGGATTGGAACCAATACTTCGGCCAGCTCCACGCCCACACCAACCTTTCCGACGGTGCCGGGAGTGTGGAGGAAGCCTTCGACTATGCGTCAAAGGTGGAAAATCTGGACTTTTTCGCCGTCACCGACCACAGCGATTCCTTTGACAACGCCGGTGCAGGCGCGATCGGCGCGGACGGCGCGGGCATCAGCACCGGCTGGGCGACGGGAAAGCAGGCGGCGGCATCCGTGACGAACGAGGACTTTGTGGGGCTGTTCGGCTTTGAGATGACCTGGCCTGAAGACAAGCAGCTGGGGCATATCTCCACCTTCAATACCCCCGGCTGGCAGACCCGGGATCAGGAAGCGTTTGAAAACGTGCCAACGGCACTGGAAAATTACTATAAGGCGCTGGCCACCGTCCCCGGTTCCGTCAGCCAGTTCAACCACCCGGATACCATTCACGGGGATTTCGAGCGGTTCGACCACTACAGCCCAAAATACGATGAGGTGATCTCCCTGCTGGAAATTTCCAGGGAGGACGACGCGGTGGACTGCGAATATTATAACTTGGCGCTGGACAAGGGCTGGCACGTTGCGCCCACCAACAATCAGAATAACCACACGGGGAGCTGGGGCGACGCCAGCGACGCGCGAACCGTGATTCTGGCAAAGACGCTGACGGAGGAAGCGCTGTACGACGCCATGAAAGACCGTCGGGTCTACGCCACCCAGGACAGTGACCTTGCCGTTTATTATGAACTGAACGGCGCGGTCATGGGCAGCATAATTCCAAAGTCGGAGGATGCGGCGATCACCGTTTTCCTGAGTGACCCCACGGACGCGGCCATCGGCAGCGTGGAAGTGGTAGCCGACGGCGGGGCGGTGCTTGCTAAGCAGTGGGTGGAGACGCCCGCGAAAATGCTGGAGCTGTCCGTCTCCGGCGGACGCAGCTACTACTATCTCCGTATCACCCAGCCGGATGGAGATGTGGCCGTGACTGCGCCCGTGTGGATGGACGGGTATGACGATATCGGCATCGGGAGCTTCACATCGGATACCCCCACCCCTGCCCGGGACGAGGAAATCGGGCTGACGGTGGAGCTGTACAATGACGAGCCGGTGGATTTCATTGTGGAATCCCTGAAGCTTTATGCTGACGGCAAACTGGTAAGAACTGCTTCCAAACCGGGGACAGTGGCGGAAATGGATACGCTGGACTACACCTTCTCTTACACCCATCCGGAGCTGGGCGTGACGGAGTTTCGGGTCGTGGCGACCGGCAGCGTGAACGAGGATCCGCGCACCTACGAGGATACGCTGCGCCTGAGCTTCCGTGTCCCGGAGCAGGTGAAGCACATCGCCGTAGACGCTTCCCACGGCAATTCCGGCACCGACAAGCTGAACCGGCTGGCCGAAATTGCCGGTGGGGTCAATATAGCGGTGGATATTTCGGTCAGTGAATTGCCGGAAAACAGCGATCTTCTGTTGATAACCGCCCCGTTGAAGCCCTTTGACGAAGAATTTGTGGAGGAAGTCAGGATATTTGCCGAAAACGGCGGCACGGTCATCCTCTGCGGTCAGTCGGATATGGGAGACCTGGAGGGGCTGCACACCTCCGGCGAGATGAACAAGCTGCTGGAAGCCATGGGCGCAACGGTGCGTCTGAACGACGATACCGCGTGGGATGAAGAAAACAATAGCGGTACGCCCGACGCGATATCCTCCAACGTGTTCAACCCTGACGGCGGTTTGACAAAATCCCTGAAACCGGGACAGACCTACACCCAGCGTGCCGGCTGCACCGTAAATCCGGGAAACGGCACGTGGCTGGTAAAAGGCCGGAGCACCACCCACGGCGTGGACGCGGACGCCGACGAACAGACCATTGGCGAAGAAGCGGTGCTGCTCGCCTTTGAGAAACTGTCAGGCGGCGGCAAGGTGTACGTCAGCGGCGGACTTTTTCTGGAAGACAGCGCCATGAAGGAGCCGGGCAATGTCTGGAAACCCGTCAGCGGAAACCAGGGAATCGTGGAGGCGCTGCTGAAAATCGAGCGGGCAGATATGCCGCTGGTCACCATCGGTGAAATGCGTTCCGGCAAGGACGGAGAAGTGTTCCACATCCGGGGCTGGGCGACCTCCGGAACCTCCCATCCCGGCAACATCTTCCCCAACACCATTTATCTACAGGACGATACCGGCGGCGTTGCCCTGGTTCCGTTTGCCGAGGACGAAATCCAGGTCGGCAAACCCATAGAGGCCGTCGGGCAAAGGATCATGCAGGACGGCAATGTGGTGCTGAAAATCATCGACTACGCAGTGCTGGACGAGCCGCTATACAACTACACGCCGAAAACGACCCCGAACAAAACCGCCATGGACTACGATGCAAACGGCGGCCGCCTGATGCAGGTGGAGGGCAAGGTGACAGACGTGACCTACAGCGTCGGCGGCAAGGGCGTTTCCCGCATCACGTTGAAGGACGGAAACGGCGACCTTGCGGAAATTCTGATCGAGGACGGCATCCTGTCCGGCGCGGACGGGGAAAACGACCTGGCCTCCCAGGTGAAGAAAGGCCGCACCGTGCGGGCAATCGGAATATTGCATCTGGACAGCGACGGTACGCCGGTTCTCCGGGTGCGCAACTGCGACGAGGTGGTCTACGTGCCGCCCGTGCCGATTTCCCTCGGTTCCCGCAAGAATCCCCGTACCGGCGATTTGATCTGGATCGCCGTAGGGGTGATGGCGCTGTCCGGAATTGCTCTGGCAGTGCTGCTGAGAAAGAAAAAACGGTAAAAACGATAAAAGGATGCCGGGGGCTGACCGCCCCCGGCATTCTTAATTTAAATGTGTATGTACTGCTTATTCAGCCTATCCGCCTTGCAGAACAGGACGAAGCCGATGGCGAAGACGATGACCAGCGTACCCACGGCGATGTTTTCGTTTTGCAGCTCCAGCCCAAGCACGTGGAACGACCGGCCGTCGGTGAGCTGGCTGACCACGGCGATCAGGGTCGTACCCAGGAAGGACGCACCCTTGCCGCAGATGTCCATGAGGCCAAAGTATTCGCCGCTGCGCTC
Source organism: uncultured Oscillospiraceae bacterium (assembly GCA_934572365.1). Taxonomy (GTDB): domain Bacteria; phylum Bacillota; class Clostridia; order Oscillospirales; family Oscillospiraceae; genus Faecousia. The sequence continues at coordinate 2,426 of CAKTKX010000040.1, read as the reverse complement.
CGCCGGGATGATCTTTCCCAGGTAGCTGCGGCTCAGCGCCTGAATGCCGCCCTGGAACATGCCCACCAGCACCGCCAGCACCCAGAACTGCCACTGGGACACCAGGAATACCGCAAACAGGGTAATGCCGGTGTAGCAGAGGATGCAAATTTTAATGAGCAGCCCCGTGTCGTATTTGGCGGAGAACCGGCCGAAGGCGATGGAGCAGGGAAAGGCCACAAACTGGGTCAGCAGCAGTGCCAGCAGCAGCCCGGTGGTGTCCAGCCCCAGGGCGGTGCCGTAGGCCGTGGCCATGTCGATGATGGTGTAAACGCCGTCGATGAAGAAGAAAAATGCCAGCAGGTACAGGAAAATATGCTTCTGCTGCCGAACCTCCCGGAAGGTGCGTCCCAGCTGTCGGAAGGCGGAGAAAACGGGGCTGCCAGTATGCTCCACGAAGGCGGTCTGACGGTAACGCTTCAGCAGCGGCTGGGTGCATACGAACCACCACCCGGCGGTGATGAGGAAGGACACGACCATGGCCGTTCCCGTGCCGACGCCGATCTTGTCGCCGAACAGCACCAGCAGCAGGCAGAGGATGAAGGGGATCACGGAGCCGATGTAGCCGTAGGCGTAGCCCATGGAGGATACCGTGTCCATCCGCTCCTCGGTGGTGACCTCCGGGAGCATGGCGTCGTAGAACACCAGGCTGGAGGAATACCCCACCTTGGCCAGGACGAACGCTACCAGAAATGCCAGCCATCCGCCCATGCCGCCCATGGCGGCGCAGCCGAGAACGCCCAAAAGCATACAGGCCATGAAAATGGGCTTTTTGAACCCCTGATGGTCGGCCAGCGTGCCGCAGACGGGGCCGATGACGGCCACCAGCAGCGTGGAGACGGAACCGGCATAGCCCCAGTAGGACAAATACAATGACTCGTTCAGCCCACCGGCGGTGGCTAGCGCATTAAAATAGATGGGGATCAGGGTCGAAACCAGCAGAATGAACGCGGAATTGCCGATGTCATAGAGAATCCAGCTCCGCTCCAATGCGGTGAGTTTGATTTTTTCCACTTCTACCACTCCTTGTTTCCTATCACCCGAAGGCCGGGGCGAAATCCTCGCCCAGGGGTTCGCCGGTGCGCATGTATTCGTCCAGCCGGTTAAGCAAAACGGGGTAGCGCTTGAGGGCGCGGTTGTACAGCACCAGCATTTCGCTGTCCATCCACAGCCAGCGGTCGCTCCCCTGCTCCGGCATGAGCTGATCCTCAATGGCCGGGCTGCGGGTCAGGCGCAGCAGACGCTGGACGCGCTTGCGGTTCTTGCCCACCAGAAACCGGGTGGCGCGGGCCATGTTGCGGACGCAGGTGTTGACGTTCGCCGGGGTGGCGGGGGGATAAAAGAGGGCAACCGTGACGCACTCCCCCCGGGTCAGGCGCATGTGGGCGCTGCCGTCGTAGGTGTGGGGCAGGACGACGCCGTCGGCTTCCAGCAGATACCGGTCAAATTCCGATTCCAGCTCCACGTGACGGGCGCTGCCGTCGGCTTCCTTTTTCTCCACATAGGGGTGGCACAGGGAGTCCAGGCAGTAATGCCCCAGAAGCCCCAGAAGATAGACCCGCCCGGCCTCGCTGCCCGCCTGGGCGCAGACCCGGGCGAAAAATTCCTGCCCGGACTGGGCGTGGAAGACGCCGCCCAGCTGTCCCGTGGCGGTTTTGATCAGGGGGTTATAGTAAAAGAAAATATCCGGCCCGTGCAGACCCATATCGTAAAGCCGCCGGAACCGCTGGATACTTCGGCGGTCGTTGGGACTCATCCCGGAGAGCAGCTGCTTTCCGAAGCGGTAATGGGCGTAATTTGCTGGCATGAAACGTCACCTCATAGCATTTTTTCTCACATTTCTCCATTCTACATGAAAAATCGGCAAAAGAGAAGCACTTTTTTCAAAAATGTACTTCAAATTTCTGTAAACCCAAAACGTTGCAATGCTTACAGCACCGTGGTATAATGAGCAAAATTGCCATTTTTCGAGGTGCCGATATGGAAACACGCAAGCTTTATTATGAAGATTCCCACCTTTCCCGCTTTACATCGGAGGTGCTTTCCTGCGCGAAGGCCGCGGACGGATGGGAGGTCACGCTGTCCGCAACCGCCTTTTACCCCGAGGGCGGCGGTCAGGCGGGGGACTCAGGAACCCTGAACGGCGTCCGGGTGCGCAGTACCCGGGAGCGGGATGGGGCGGTAATTCACCTGTGCGAAGCGCCCCTGGAAGCGGGCGCGGAGGTCACGGGGGTGATCGACTACGACCTGCGCTTTGCGCGGATGCAGCAGCATTCCGGGGAGCATATCGTCTCCGGCATCCTGAACCGCCGCTACGGCTGCCACAACACCGGCTTTCACATGGGCGCGGACGTCATCACCATCGACTTTGACGGGGTGATTCCGCC
>CAKTKX010000039.1 GCA_934572365.1 uncultured Oscillospiraceae bacterium | reverse complement strand
TGAACGAGCTGTACAAACTGAAGAAAATGTTGGATTAAACTATGAAACGAAACCGCAGTCTCTCCGCCTGTCCCACTGCCCAGGAATCCGTGGCAGGCAGCGTCTACCTGATTTTTCAGCTAGTGCTGCTGCCCTCCATTCTCCGGTGGGTCAACGGGCAGCTTGCCCATCCCTTAAGCGATACGGAGCTGAACTTTACCTACTATCTTATCAATTTTCTGGCAACGATTCTGATTTATCACGATTTTCTGGGGCGCAGCGCCCATCAGGTAACCCAGCACGCGGCATACTTCTGTCAGGCCGTCGTCCTGGGGCTGGCTGCCTACTATGCCTGCAATTTTCTGACCCTGCGGCTGATAAAACTGCTGGTTCCCGGCTTTACCAACTACAACGACGCGGCCATCTCCGCCATGCGCCAGAGCGGGCGCTACCTCATGATCGTCAGCACCGTGATCCTGGTTCCTCCCGCCGAGGAATGCGTCTTCCGGGGACTGATCTTCCGCAACCTCTACGGAAAATCCCATTGGGTCGCTTACGTCGTATCCATTCTCGCCTTTGCCGCCATCCATATTCTGGGCTACATCGGAAAATATTCTCCCCTGGAGCTGGTCATGGCCGTGCTGCAATACCTCCCGGCGGGGCTTTCCCTCGCCTGGGCATATACAAAAGCCGACACCATTTTTGCTCCGATCATTATCCACGCCTGTATCAATCTGGTCGCCATCGGCGGCCTGAGGTGAACTTACTATGCCAAAAATCATTCAGTTATCCCCCCATATTGCCAATCTGATCGCCGCCGGTGAGGTGGTGGAGCGCCCCGCCTCCGTGGTCAAGGAGCTGCTGGAAAACGCGGTGGACGCGGGCGCGTCCAAAGTCACCGTGGAGATTCGGGACGGCGGCATGACCTTTCTCCGGGTCACGGACAACGGCTGCGGCATGTCCCCAGAGGACGCCCGGACGGCCTTTCTCCGCCACGCCACCTCCAAGCTCCGTTGCGCCGAGGACCTGGCCGCCATCGGCACCATGGGCTTCCGGGGCGAAGCGCTGGCCGCTATCGCCTCCGTCAGCCGCATCGACCTTCTGACCAAGACGGCGGGCAGCATGTCCGGCACGTCCCTAAAGCTGGAAGCGGGTAAAATTCTGGAAGAAACCGAGATCGGCTGTCCCGAAGGGACGACCATCATCGTCCGCGACCTCTTTTTCAACACCCCCGCCCGGATGAAATTCATGAAATCCGACACCGTGGAGGGCAGCCGTGTGACTGCCGCCGTGCAGATGCAGGCGCTGGCCCACCCGGAGGTTGCCATCCAGTTCCTCCGGGACGGCAAGCAGGTACTTTCCACCCCGGGAAACGGCGGCTTGCAGGCAGCGGTCTACTGCGTCTATGGCCGGGACTTTGCCCGGATGGTGAAGGTGGACAGCCGTTGGGAATCCTACACCCTGACCGGCTACGTCTCCAAGCCCACCGACGCCCGCCCCAGCCGGGGTCTGCAAACCTTTTTTGTCAACGACCGCCCCGTAAAATCCAAGCTGCTGGTTTCCGCTCTGGAGGAAGCCTACCGCAACCAGATCATGGTGGGGAAATTCCCCGCCTGCGTGCTGCATCTGACTCTGCCGCCCAACGCCGTGGATGTGAATGTCCACCCGGCGAAGACGGAGGTAAAATTCCTGTCGGAAAAAGCGGTATTTGACTGCGTCCACTACGGCGTTCTGGGAGCGCTGAACACCCAGACCGACCGCCCCGAGATCCGGTTCCGGACGCCCGCTGGGGAGACCGCCGCGCCGGTCGCGCCCGACGCTCCCGTCAGGACGCCCACCCCGCCCCAGATGCCACCCCGTCCGGAAAATCCCGCCCCCAAGGGCAGCTTCTTCCGCACCATGACGCCCCAGGAGTACAAAACCTTCTCCACCGCCCTAAAGGACGCGCCCCAGCCGAAGCAAGCTGCGGCGGCGGCAACGGCGGCAAAAATCGAACGTCCCGCCAATATGCCCCTGCGGGAGTTTGTGATGCTGCCCCAGGTTCAGGCAAGCCAGCCTCCCCAAAAAGTGGAAAAACCCGCGCCCGTTCCCCCCGCGCCCCCCAAAAAGGAGGAGCCGGAAGAAATGGAGCAGACCCGGCTGCCCATGCCCGCCGAAATTCCGTGGCGGATGGTTGGCGAGCTTTACAACACCTATATTATTGTGGAGCAGGGAGACGACGCTTTCCTCATCGACAAGCACGCTGCCCACGAGCGCATTCTCTTTGAAAAACTGAAAGCACACCCCGAGAAAATCAGCGCCCAGAGTCTGCTGTCCCCCATCCCCGTGCGGCTAAGTCCCGCCGCAGCCGGGGAGCTTCTTGCCAATGGGGACATGCTGGACGAATTGGGCTTTGCGGTGGAGGAATTCGGCGAAAACACCGTGCTTCTGCGGCAGATCCCCATGGATCTAAGCCCGGACGACGCCGCCGAAGCTGTGGAAAGTCTCGCCGCCGACCTTCTCGCGGGAAGGCGAGAAAGCAAGGATACCGTCCGGGACGAGCTGCTGCACACGGTGGCCTGCAAGGCCGCCATCAAGGCCGGGTGGATCAACGACGAGCAGGAGCTTCTCGCCGTGGCCAAGGAGGTCATGAGCCAGGAAGACCTGAAATACTGCCCCCACGGCCGCCCCATCTGCGTTTCTTTAAGCAAAAAGCAGCTGGAAAAGCAGTTCAAGCGGACGTAACGCCCTGTCTGGAGACTTTTATGAACAACATCATCTGCATCGCCGGGCCGACAGCCTCGGGAAAAACCGCGCTGGCCGCAGCACTGGCGAAGGAACTGAATGGCGAAGTGGTATCCTGCGACTCCATGCAGGTGTACAAACGCATGGACATCGGCACCGCGAAGCCCACCCTGGAGGAAATGCAGGGAATCCCCCACCACATGATTGACGTGGCCGAGCCCTGGGAGAATTTTTCCGTCAGCCGCTACTGCGAAATGGCCGCCCCCATTGTGGACGGCATTCTTTCCCGGGGAAAAACCGCCGTGATCGCGGGGGGGACCGGGCTTTACATGGACTGCCTCATCCGGGGCAACGCCTTTGCCCCCTTCCCCGCCACCGGCGTCCGGGAGCGGCTGGAAGCCCAGGCGGATACCGTGGGCATGGAAGCCATGCTTTCCCGTCTGCGCGCCGTAGACCCCGACGCCGCCCAGCGCCTGCACCTTTCCGACCGGAAGCGCATTCTCCGGGCGCTGGAGGTTTATCTGGAAACCGGCGAGACCATCACGGAGCACAACCGGAAAACCCAGGCCGTTCCGCCCCGGTACTCCCCGCTTTGGCTGGGGCTGGACTTTGCTCAGCGGGGCGAACTGTACCGCCGCATCGATCTGCGGGTAAGTCTCATGCTTCGGCAGGGGCTGGTGGAGGAAATCCGGGGGCTTCTTGCCGAAGGCATTCCCGAAAAGGCCACCGCCATGCAGGCCATTGGCTACAAGGAATTCGTGGACGCCCTTGACGGCCGGTGTACAATAGAGGAAGCAGCCGATCAGGTGCGCCAATCCTCCCGCCGCTACGCCAAGCGTCAGCTGACCTGGTTCCGCCGGAACAAGGCCATTCACTGGCTCATCCGGGATGCCGGAGACACCGGGCGGGAAATTCTGGAAAACGCTCGACGGATTGTGAGCGATTTTGACAACTGAAACGTGTTAGGATGTGGATACCCTAAGGAATCTCAGAAAATACGGCAGTTCTTGGGGAGTTATATACCTGCCGAATATGAGAAAGAAGGTATCCATATGTCTGACGCGATCAACTTACAGGAAGCCATTTTGAAGGAGGTTCGCCGGGACAAGGTTCCCGTGACCCTGTTTCTGATGAACGGCTTCCAGCTCCGGGGAGTCATTACGGGCTACGACAGCTTTGTAGTGGTGCTGGTATCCGATGGCAAGCAGCAGATGATTTACAAGCACGCCATCTCCACCCTCGCCCCCATGAAACCGCTGAAGGCCGCAGCCGCAACTGCGTGACGCAAAAAGGGCAACGGAGCAGCCTTCCGTTGCCCTTTTTTGCGGGGAAACTCTAACGAAATCCAAATCAGGAAAGAAAGAAGAATTCTTATGTCTATCGCCGAAAACGTCGCCGAAATCCGCCGTCAGATGGAAGCCGCCGCCCTCGCCGCGGGACGCGACACAAAGGACATCCTACTCTGCGCCGCCACAAAAATGAACGACGCCGACGCCGTGCGTCAGGCCATCGCCGCCGGTGTGGACTGCTGCGGCGAAAACCGGGTGCAGGAGCTGACCGCCAAGCTCGCCCAGAACGCCTACGACGGCGCGCCGGTGCATTTCATCGGCCATTTGCAGACCAACAAGGTTCGCCAGGTGGTGGGCAAGGTCTCCCTCATTCAGAGCGTGGACTCGCAGCGTCTGCTCGCCGCCATCGATCGGGAAGCCGCCAGGCAGGGCATTGTGCAGGACATTCTGCTGGAGGTCAACATCGGCGAGGAGGCCAGCAAGTCCGGTTTTGCCGCCGGGGACATCCTTCCTCTGATGGAAAAAATCGGCGAATTTTCAAACATATGTATCAAAGGTCTCATGGCAATTCCCCCAATCAGCCACATTTCGGGAGAAAATCAAAAATTTTTTCAAAAAATGTTCCACTTATCTGTTGACATAAGGCGAAAAAAATACGATAATGTCAAGGTGGACTGTTTATCCATGGGCATGTCCGGAGACTTCGCCGACGCGATTGCCTCCGGCAGCACGATGGTTCGAATCGGCACCGCTATTTTTGGCGCCAGGAACTACGGGAAAGACGATACCAGGGAATCATCAAAATGATGTGAGCATACATTAGGAGGACATATAGAATGAGCTTATGGGATAACGTAAAGAAATTTGCCCAGCCCTACGCAGACGACGATTACGATGATTACGGCGAGGATGACGATTACCTCGATGATTATGAAGAACCCGAGAAGCCTGCTCCCGCCCGCCGCAAACCCCGCCGCGCACCGGCGCCCACTCCCGCCCCCGAAGAGGAAGAGGAGGAGGAAGCCGACGATTACGGCTTCGGCCCCATGACCAGCACCGCGTCCGCCGCTCCCGCCGCCGGCTTCTCCGGCCAGGTTCTGAATATGAACACCGGCAACAAGCAGGAGGTGGTTCTGTTCCGTCCGGGCAGCTTCAACGATACCTCCAAGGCCGCCGATGACCTCCGCAACCGAAAAGCCGTCATCGTCAACATGGAAAATGTGGACAAGGCCATGGCTCGCCGGGTGGTGGATTTCCTGTCCGGCTGTGTGTACGCCCTGGACGGCGACGTGAAGAAGATTGCCCAGTCTGCTTACCTGTTCTGCCCCCACAATATGGACATTGTGGGCGACCTGGAAACATTGCAGGCCGAGGTTGAAAGCTATATCTAAAAGATAGGAAGGTAAATCACCATGTTTACACCGCAACAGATCGATCAGATTTCTTTCAGCAAGTCTACCTTTGGCGGCTACAATATGCAGCAGGTGGACGAGTTTCTGGAGCCTCTGACGGAGGATTACGTAACGCTGTACAAAGAGAACGCTCTTCTGAAAAGCAAGATGCGCGTCCTCGTCGGCAAGCTGGAAGAGTACCGCAAGAATGAAGCGGCCATGAAGGAAGCCGTCGCCAACGCCCAGCGCACCTGTGACAAGATGGTCATGGAGGCCGAGGCCAAGTGCGCCAAGATGCTCAGCAACGCCAACGCCGCTGCCGCCGCTCAGGCTGCTCAGCCCGTCGCCCAGCCCGTACAGAGCGTTCCCAATAACAGCGCCCTGATCGCCGCCGAGAACGCTCGCCTGGAAGAAGCCCGCAGAACCGCCTCCGCCCGGATCAATGAGATTCAGGATCAGATGCGCTCCTGCATCCAGGCTCTGGATCGGATCAAGACCGCCAACGCGCCGGCCGCCCCTGCAGCTCCCGTCGCCCCTGTAGCGCCCGCTGCCCCCGCCGCTCCTGTCCCCAAGGCCAGCAGCGACGACGTAGCCGACGAGATCTCCCAGAACATCGAAGCGATCATCGGCACCACCACGGACAGCGCCCCCAAGGCCGCGCCCAAGCACCCCACCGCCAATGATTCCACCACCAGCCGCTTTGCCAGCCTGAACCTGCAATTCGGCCGCAACTACGATCCCACTTCCCGCAGATAAGGGAAAAAACTATACGTTTAAGCTTTGACGAGGACACGTAAGCCGTTCCGCCGCTTTCAGAGAGCTGCCGTTTTGGTGCAAGGCAGTAAGCAGGAGACGGTTTGCATCACCTCCGAGCAGCGCGCCGAACCCGAAAGGCAGTAGACCGCGCCGGGACACGCCCGATACAGCGTAAGGGAAGCTCTGATTCAGAGATTCCCTGTGAGTGCCGGTTTTGCCGGAACGAGAGTGGTACCGCAGAGGTGAGTGCGCCTTTGTCTCTTTTGACGAGACAAGGGCGCTTTTCTTTTGATCGCAGGGGCGCACTTCCCTGCCCCACATTATCATGAATTCATTTTTGGAGGTAAGTATTCCGATGGATTATAAAAACACGATCATCACACCGAAAACCGATTTCCCCATGAAGGCGGGTCTGCCCACCCGGGAGCCGGGTATGCTCAGCCGCTGGGAGGAGCAGGACCTCTATGAGGCCATGCTGGAAAAGAACAAGGATCTCCCCCCCTTCGTGCTGCATGACGGCCCTCCCTTCAGCAACGGCGACATCCACATGGGTCACGCCCTGAATAAGACGCTGAAGGACTTCATCGTCCGCAGCCACGCCATGATGGGCTATTACACCCCCTATGTCCCCGGCTGGGACAACCACGGTCTGCCCATTGAGACCGCCATCATCAAAAAGAGCAAGCTCAACCACAAGGCCATGCCCGTTCCCCAGTTCCGCGCCGCCTGCGAGGAATTCGCCGAGACCTATATCCAGCGTCAGATGGCGGGCTTCAAGCGTCTGGGCGTGGTGGGTAACTGGAAGCACCCCTACCGCACCATGGACAAGCACTTTGAAGCCCGGGAGGTCAAGGTCTTTGGCCGGATGTTCGACAAGGGCTATATCTACAAGGGCTTGAAGCCCGTGTACTGGTGTCCCGTGTGTGCCACCGCCGTGGCCGAGGCTGAGATTGAGTACCACGACGACCCCTGCACCTCTGTCTACGTCAAGTTCCCCATGAAGGACGATCTGGGCAAGCTGGCGGGCTTCGACCTGAGCCGCACCTACTTCGTCATCTGGACAACCACCATCTGGACGCTGCCCGGCAACCTGGCCATCTGCCTGCACCCCAGAGAGACTTACGTTCTGGTCAAGGCTGACAACGGCGAGACCTATATCATGGCGGAAGCCCTGATGGACAAGGTCATGCACATCGGCGGCTTCGAGCATTACGAGGTCATTGCCTCCTACCCCGGCCAGTTCTTTGAGAATATGCTGGCGCAGCATCCCTTCATTGACAAGACTTCCCGCCTGGTGAACGCCGAGTACGTCACCATGGATTCCGGTACCGGCTGTGTCCACACCGCCCCCGGCTTCGGTGCCGACGACTATCAGACCTGCATGCGCTACGGCATGGATCTGGTCGTCCCCGTGGACGATTACGGCCGCCACACCGACTACGCCGGCAAGTACGCCGGTATGAAGACCGAAGAAAGCAACCCCGTCATTCTCGCGGACATGAAGGAAAGCGGCGCTCTGTTCGCCTCCGAAGAGATCGTCCACTCCTATCCCCACCATGACCGCTGCAAGAAGCCCATCATCTTCCGGGCGACCCCTCAGTGGTTCTGCTCCGTGGATTCCTTCAAGGACGAGGCCATCGCCGCCTGCAAGGACGTGAAGTGGCTGCCCGCCTGGGGCGGCGAGCGGATGATCAGCATGATCCGGGAGCGCGCCGACTGGTGCATTTCCCGTCAGCGCCGCTGGGGTCTGCCCATCCCCGTGTTCTACTGCCGGGACTGCGGCAAGCCCGTCTGCACCGACGAGACCATCGCCCACATCTCCGAGCTGTTCGACGAGTACGGCTCCAACGTCTGGTTTGAGAAGGACGCCATGGAGCTGATCCCTGAAAACTTGAGCTGCCCCCACTGCGGCGGCAAGTCCTTCGACAAGGAGACTGACACCCTGGACGGCTGGTTCGACTCCGGTTCTACTCACTACGCTTCTCTCATGAGAGATACCCCCGAGCTGTGGCCCGCCGACGTCTATCTGGAAGGCGCTGACCAGTACCGCGGCTGGTTCCAGTCCAGCCTTCTGACCTCCGTCGGCGCCCTGGGACACGGCGCACCCTTCAAGCAGGTTCTGACCCACGGCTGGACGGTGGACGGCCAGGGACGCGCCATGCACAAGTCCCTGGGCAACGGCATTGACCCCGCCGACCTGATCAAGGAATACGGTGCCGACATCGTGCGTCTGTGGGCAGGCTCTGCCGACTACCACGCCGACGTCCGCTGCTCCAAGGAGATCTTCAAGCAGCTGTCTCAGAGCTACCTGAAATTCCGCAACACCGCCCGGTACTGCCTGGGCAACCTGAACGAGTTCGACCCCGACAACCTGGTTGCCCCCGAAGACATGGAGGAGCTTGACCGCTGGGCATTGACCCGTCTGGACGCGCTGGTGCAGACCTGCCGCAAGGCCTACGACAATTACGAATTCCACGTGGTGTCCCACGCCATCAACGATTTCTGCGTGGTGGAGCTGTCCTCCTTCTATCTGGACATCATCAAAGACCGGCTCTATTGTGAGGAAAAGGACGGCCTGCGCCGCCGCTCCGCCCAGAGCGCGCTGTTCCTGATCCTGGACGCCATGGCGAAGCTGTTTGCTCCCATCCTGGCCTTCACCTGCGACGAGATCTGGCAGTCCATGCCCCACCGCGCCACCGATGACGCCCGGAACGTGCTGCTGAACCAGATGCCCGATGGCTTTGCTCAGTACGCGTTGGAAGACGCCGCCATGGCCAAGTGGGACGTAGTCATGAAGCTGCGCCAGGACGTCAACGGCGTTCTGGAAAAGGCGCGCGCCGACAAGCGTATCGGCAAGGCGCTGGAAGCCCACGTCACCCTGAAAACGGAGGACGCCGCCATCCAGTCCGCCTGCGAGGGCGTGAATCTGGCCGAGGTGTGCATCGTCTCTGACTGCGTCTGGGCGCAGCCCGAGGAAGGCGCTGAAGTTGGCACAGGCGTCAACTATCCGAGCCTGACCGTCGGCGTCTCCGAGGCCAAGGGAACCAAGTGTCCCCGCTGCTGGATGCACAGCCTACAGGCAAACGCCGAGGGACTCTGCCCCCGCTGCGCCGCCGTCGTGGCAAAAATGGACGTAGAATTCTGATTTTTCCCGAAAAAAGCTCTAAAATGTTGCTGTTCGGGAGCGGGAAAACCGCTCCCGAACTTTTTCCAAAAAGCCGCACGAAAAAGCTTGACAAATCGACTTTCCGTGCTATAATAAGCGTGTTCGGTTCGAGACGCCGGTATAGCTCAGTTGGTAGAGCAACTGATTTGTAATCAGTAGGTCGGGGGTTCGAGTCCGTCTACCGGCTCCACCAGAACCGGCGCATTTCTTGAGCCTGCAACCGAACGAACAAAATATGGGGGAGTTCCCGAGTGGCCAAAGGGGACAGACTGTAAATCTGCTGCGTTTCGCTTCGATGGTTCGAATCCGTCCTCCCCCACCAAACATAAGAAATCCGAACTTCTTCCCTGTGGGGGATGGGTTCGGATTTTTTGTTTATGTTAGGGATCTTTC
>CAKTKX010000038.1 GCA_934572365.1 uncultured Oscillospiraceae bacterium | reverse complement strand
CCGTCGGTCATGTTCAGCCACGCCCAGATTTCCGGCTCCCGCCGGAAGGTCAGCAGGGGCAGGACGCACCGCAGAAGCAGTATGGCGCTGAGCACCGGTACGGCATAACGAAGGATCCCCATATAGGAGCCTGCGTAGTTTTCCTGCGCCAGCGTCAGCGATTCCAGAATATCCTGCATACCATCACCCTCCTTTCTTTGGTTTTGGGAAACTCTGAATAAATCGTCTGCGGCTGTGAGCGGATCTTTTCCGCCCACTCTTCGGTATCGAAAACGGGGAATACACAAAGTATTCCGCCGCTTTCGATACCTCGATTGGACGAAAAATCTCTCGCTCACAGCTCTTGCCGATTTATTCAGAGCTTCCCTAATCATATTATAATAATAAAATGACACATTTTCGTTCAGATGTCAAATGAACATTTTCTTAAGGCGAGCCGCGGAGTCCCTAATCTTCCATTTCCCGCAGAATCCGGATTTCCTCGGCGTAGCCGGGCAGCTCGTTGGGGGTTTCCAGAATCATTGGCTTGTCCTTAAGCCGCGGGTGATTCACAATTTTCCGGAACGTTTCCAGCCCCAGGCTGCCCTTTCCCAGACATTCATGGCGGTCTTTGTGGCTGGCAAAGGGGTTCTTGCTGTCGTTCAGGTGCAGAGCGTGCAGCCTGTCAAGGCCGATCACCCGGTCAAATTCCGCCAGTACGCCGTCCAGGTCATTCACAATGTCGTAGCCGCCGTCATAGACGTGGCAGGTGTCCAGGCACACCCCCACATTTTCGCTTCCCACGGCGTCCAGGATGTCCTTTAATTCCTCAAACCGTCCGCCGATCTCGCTGCCCTTTCCCGCCATGGTTTCCAGCAGCACCGTCACCGGATAGTCGTGGCGTAGCGCGTTTTTCAGGGCGGCGGCAATGTAGTCGATTCCCGCCTGGGTTCCCTGCCCCACGTGGCTGCCGGGGTGGAAATTGTAGAAATTCCCGGGAAGCGCCGCCATGCGTCGCAGATCGTCCTCCAGAATTCCCGCGGCAAAGGCTCTGGCATCGGCGTTAGCGGTGCAGAGATTCATGGTATACGCCCCGTGGGCAACCAGTTGACCAAAATGATTTTCTTCCAGCATGGCGGCCGCTTTTGCCGTGTCCGCCGGATCCTCCGGCTTAGCCTTGCTGCCCCGGGGATTCCGGGTAAAAAACGCGAAGGTATTCGCCCCGATGGACAGCGCAGTCTTTACCATCGCCGCATTCCCGCCGGATGCGGAAAGATGACAGCCAAAATAACCCAAAACGATCACTCCTTTTTGGACATTATAGCATATTCCGAAAGAAAAAGCAAATTTTCTCCTTTCCCCGGCGATTCCGATGTGCTATAATATCGGCAACACACGCCGGGAGGAATTCTCATGCCCAAGTCAGACAATCAGAAGCTGAAAATCCTGTACATCCTCGATTACCTGCAAAAAAATTCTCACCAGGATCACCCGGTGAGATCGTCGGAGCTTCTTTCCATGCTGGGACAGCACAATATTGTCTGCGACCGCAAAACCGTCTACTCGGATATCGCGGCTCTGCAGGATTACGGCGTGGACATCGTCTCTCTGCCCGGGAAAAACGGCGGCTACTACATTGCCTCCCGGAATTTTGAGCTGCCGGAATTGAAGCTGCTCATTGACGCCGTCCAGTCCAGCCGGTTCCTCACGGAGAAAAAATCCCGGGAGCTGATCGAAAAGCTGTGCAGCCAGTGCAGCGTCCACGACGCAAGGCTCATGCGCCGGGACGTGCTGGTTTCCGGACGGGTCAAAAGCATGAACGAGTCCATCTACTTTAACGTAGACGCCATTCAGGAGGCCATCGCCCAGAACCGGCAGATTACCTTCCGGTATTTTGACTGGGATTTGGGCGGCAAGCGGAAATACCGAGACCGAAGCTATCAGGCAAGCCCCTACGGCCTGTGTCAGGACAACGAAAACTGCTACCTGCTCGCCCACTCCCTGCGTCACGGTGTGACCTCCTACCGCGTTGACCGCATGAGCAATATCCGCCTGACGGAGGAAAGCCGAACCCCCTGCCCGGAGCTGACAGGCAAGGCATTGGCGGAACACGCTTCCCGGCTGTTTCAGATGTTCTCCGGGGAGGAGACCGCCGTGAAGCTGCGCTTTGACCGGAGCTTGATCAACGTGGTGGTCGACCGCTTCGGCAAAGATATTATTTTAGTTCCCGACGGGGACGATCATTTCGTCTTTACCGTCAATGTGGCGGTGTCTCCCATGTTTTTAAGCTGGGTCATCGGCTTCGGCGGCAAGGCGAAAATCCTGTATCCCCAGAGTGTGGCCGACGCCTGCGTCCAGATGTGCCGGGAAGCCATGGCGCAGTATTCAGATCAACTTGAATGAGTCGAACACATCCCGCCACACGATCTGGGACTTTTCCGTGGCGTCCGCGTCCCGGAGAACGGACATGCAGTAGTGGTAGTTCCCGTCGTCCAGAATCACCGCCCTGCCCAGCTGGTCGCCGTTCTCCCCCGCCGACGCCCAGACGAAATCATACCGCTTCGCCCCGTCCTGTGCCGTTTCCATCACCGTCAGATTGTCCGGGGTGTAGCCGGATATCCGCTGAATGGTGGCGCTTAAATCCCCACCGCCGACAGTCTCGACGATGATCTCATAGTCTTCGCTGAGGTAGACCTGCTCCGAGTCGCTTTCCAGCACCGGCGCCACGGCGTTATCCGGAAGCCGAACGGAAATTTCCCCCGGCTGCGCCATCACCGGCTGAATGATGTCGTCCGACACGGTTTCCAGCGTTTCCTCCGCAGCGCAGCCGCACAAAAGCAACGTCAGCGCCAGTAAAATCCATAGCTTTTTCACAAAAATCCCTCCCGAAAGGAAATCAGTATGAAAGATCTTCTCCTTCTTTACCTCGTTATAATCAATGCGGCCGGTTTTGTGCTTATGCTTGTGGACAAGCACAAGGCAAAGAAAAACCTCTGGCGCATTCCGGAAGCGACCCTGATGACCGTGGCGGCGCTGGGCGGAAGCGTGGGCAGTCTGCTGGGTATGTACACGGTGCGCCACAAGACGAAGCACCCCAAGTTCACCGTCGGCATTCCGCTGCTTCTGGCGCTTCAGACCGTTGCCGCCATTGTGGTAATGGCAAAATTTCCGGGGATTCTCCGCTAAAGAATTGGCGCTGTCCGCATTATGCGGACAGCGTCAAAATCATGTTAATAAGCATCAGAACAGTCAGGACAATCACGCCGGCGTTCAGAAAGAAGCATTTCAGGCACCGGCGGTCGATCCACTCGCTTTGGATGTACGCCCGGACACGGACGCGGTTGGCGATCAGGATTGCCACCGCCGCCGCAAAAAATCCGCCGAAAACCGTGAGATTCACTGCCGATACCGCCATTTCCGGCAAGCTTGCCGTCAGACGGCTCAGAAGGTCGGCCAGCACCAGATTGTTGAAAATATGGAGTGCCATGGACCAGCCGACGGAATACTCCGCCGCCGCATACCCCAGCACCAGCCCCACCAGGAACGCATAGGGCGTTTGCAGCAGGTTCCCATGGAACAGCCCAAAGAGGAACGCGGAACCCAAAATGGCAAATCGCTTGCCGTAAGGCCGCAGCGACCGCAGGATGAAGCCCCGGAAGATCAGTTCCTCCGAAATGGGCGCCAGGAGTGACGCATACAGGAACATGCTGACGGTGTCCGAGCTGCCGGAAACGGCGTCCAATGTCCCGGTGGCAGACCGGCCGAAGCAGTTCATCACCAGCTCAAGAAGATTGATCCAAACCGAATTGACCATCTGCGTCCCGGCGCACAGGCACATCATGCACAGGAAAATTCCCGGCTTCATGGGCTTTTCCCGTCTCAGCACCTCTCCGCCCCAGAACTGACTGCCCTTCCAGGCGTACAGGATCCCCAGCGCGACGGCTGCGGAAACGATGTACCCCCAGGCGTTTCCGGCCAGAGCCGCCGTATCCGGAACATACTGGAAATTCCCCTCCGCGAACGCGTTCAGGTATCCCGCGATCACATCCCGCAGCATCGCCACGGAAACCAGAATATTCATCAGGACATAATATCCCACCAGTGTCCAGCCCATGGGGCTGAAGCGCTTACGGAGCCATTTGTTGATCTGTTTCTCGTTCATAGCTTTCCTCCATAATGATCGCTTCCGCCGTCATGATGCCGTCGATGGCCGCGGACATAATGCCCCCGGCATAGCCCGCCCCTTCTCCCGTGGGGTACAGCCCCCGAAGGGAGGACTGCCGGTTCGAATCCCGGATAATCCGCACCGGGGAGGAACTGCGGGTCTCCGGCGCGGTCATCACCGCGTCCGGGTTTGCAAAGCCTTTCAGTTTCCCGTCCAGCCGGGGCAGCGTCCGGGCAATGGCGTCGGTGATCTTCCCGGGAAGCACGTCGTGCAAATCGCACCAGGTCACCCCCGGGCGGTAGGTCGGCGCTACCCGCCCTGCCCCGACGCTGGGTCTTCCTGCGAGGAAATCCCCTACCTTCTGCGCCGGGGCGCGGTAGCTGCCGCTGACGCGGTAGGCGTTTTCCTCTATTTCCCGCTGCCAGCGCATTCCGCCAAGATTGCCCTCATAGGGGAAATCGGCGGGATTCACCGTCACCAGCAGCGCCGCGTTGGCGTTTTCTCCGTCCCGGTCGGCATAGCTCATGCCGTTGGTGACCACCCGCCCCTCCTCGCTGGCCGCCGCCACCACGTACCCGCCCGGACACATGCAGAAGGTGTACACCGTTTCCCCGTCCAGGTGCTCAACCAGCTTATAATCCGCCGGGGGCAGCGCGGGATTTTCGCCGCCGTACTGGGCTGTATCAATGTCCCGCTGCCGGTGCTCAATGCGCACGCCCATGGCGAAGGGTTTCGGCTCCATGGGAACGCCGGAAGCGTCCAGCATTTCAAAGGTATCCCGGGCGCTGTGTCCGATGGCCAGTACCGCCCAGTCACAGGGGATGACCGTCCCGTCGGCGATTTTCAGCCCTGTCAGGCGGCCATTTTCCGTACACAGGCCGGTGACCTGGGTGTTGAACCGCACCTCGCCCCCCAGGGAGATAATGCGTTTGCGCAGATTCTGCACCACGGTCAGCAGCACGTCGGTGCCGACGTGGGGCTTGGCGTCGTAGAGGATGTCCTCCCTCGCACCCGCCGCCACGAACTGTTCCAGGATCCAGCCGATTCTGGGGTTGTTGACCCCGGTGTTCAGCTTGCCGTCGGAGAAGGTTCCCGCGCCGCCCTCGCCGAACTGGACGTTGCTTTTCGGATCCAGCTCGCCCGTTTGGAAGAATTTTTCCACCTTGGCATGGCGGGATGCGGCGTCCTCTCCCCGCTCCAGAACCAGCGGCTTCCAGCCTGCCAGCGCCAAAATCAGCGCGGCAAACATCCCCCCTGGGCCGAAGCCCACCACCACCGGGCGTTTTTCCGGCAAACCGGCGGACTTTGGCGGGCGGTAGCGGGTCGCCGGGGCGACGGACGCCCGCTTGCAGCCGCTTTGCTTTAATATCTTTTTTTCGCTGCCATCCACCGTCACGTCGATGGTGTAGATAATGCGCACGTTGGGCTTTTTCCGGGCGTCCACACTCCGCCGGACAATCCGCACGCCGCGGACTTTAGAATTGGGGATACGCAGCATCCGCGCGGCCTCAAAGGGCAGCTGGTGGGCGCTGTGTTCCGGCGGTAGGGAAATATCGCTTAAACGGATCATGTGTCGCTCCTCCCGGCGCTCTGCCCGGCCAGACGGCCGGAGCTCCACGCCCACTGTAAATTGTAGCCGCCGCAGTCCCCGTCAATATCTAAGACCTCTCCGCAGGCGTAAAGCCCCGGAACAAGACGGCTTTCCATGGTCGTTTCGTCAAATTCCGACGTGAGGATGCCCCCCGCCGTCACCTGGGCGCTGTCCATGCCCATGGGCTCGGTCAGATGTACGCTCAGCGCCTTCGCCCCGTGGGCGGCCTGACGCAGCTCCTCGTCGGAAAGGCCGGCAACCGCGCCGCTGGGAGAAATCCCCGCCGTCTGGGTCAGCACTCGGCCAAGGCGGTTGTGCAGGATTCCCGTGAACAGCTCCGAGACGGGGAGATTGGTCGTTCTGCGCCGTTTTAGTTCCGATATCAAGACGTCCTCTGCCATATCCGGCAAAAAATCCAGCCGGCAGAGCCACTCGCCGCCGCCCTGACATACATCCCTGGACACCTCGAAAATCACCGGCCCGCTGAGGCCGTACTGGGTAAATTGCAGCTCCCCCGTGCTTTCGGAAAACCGTTTTCCGTCGTGGAGAATGACCGCATGGCAGTTTGCGCGGACGCCTTTCAGGCTTGCAGCCGCGTTCCAGCTGCTTTTCAGCTGCACCAGCGCCGGACGAAGCCGGGTGCAGCTGTGGCCGAAGCTTCGCAGAATTTGATAGCCGGACATGCTGCCCCCCAGCTTCGTCCCCGCAAGGCCGCCGCAGGCGACGATGAGCCTGTCGCATTCCACCGTTTCGTCCCCGGAAATGATCCGGAAGCCGGAGGCTGTTTTCTTCACTTTTTCCGCTTCAAATCCCAGCTTTACCGTGATATTCGGCTTTTCCAGGGCAAACCGCAGCACATCCACCACGGAATTTGCCTGGTCGGAATAGGGATACACCCGCCCGGATTCCTCCGTCACGGTGAGCAGCCCCAGCCCCCGGAACCATTCCAGCGCCGCCGCAGGGGGAAACTTCCCCAGCGCGTAGTCGGCAAACCCCGGATTTTCCCCGTGGTAGCCGCCGGACGTGCCATGCAGATTGGATAAATTGCAGCGTCCGTTGCCGGTGGCCTGAAGCTTGCGCCCGACCCTCGCCTGCCGCTCCATGAGGACGACCTGCCCGCTTTCGTTTTCCGCCGCAGCCAGCGCCGCCGCCATTCCCGACGCCCCCGCGCCGATGATTCCTGTCACCATGTCCGATTCCTTTCCGCCCCCGGGGCGTCCTTTTTCCCCTATTATACTCTACCCGCCGCCGTCATACAAGAAAAACTTCTTCCCACATGGCAAAAGTTGTGGTATACTACCATTGGTGATTGCATGGAACGAAGCAACATTGAAAAAATCGCCCAGTCCGCCGAGGATCGGCTGCTTCTGGCGAAGCTCTGGGACAAAATGAACGCGGGAATGCGGAAGAATATCCCCGCCGCCACCTGCTTTCTCTCCCCCCGGGAGCTGGAAATGGCAAAATATCTCTTCGGCGAGCAGGAGGGGCTGTACGCTTTCGGCGGCTACGGGGACGCGGAACGGAAAATGCTGATTTTTCTGCCGGACTATCTGGACGAAACCAGTCTCTACGGCGAAGACAGCCCCTGCGTGTGTCTGCGCACCGCGTTCTTTCAGGGGGACAGCCCCAGCCACCGGGACTTTCTGGGGGCGCTGATGGGCGCGGGCGTCGGCCGGGAGACCGTGGGCGACATCTGCGTGAACAAGGGCAGCTGCGACTTTTTCGTCACGGCGGAGATTGCCCCCTATTTATTGCAGAACTTCACCTCCGCCGGACGGACGAAGCTGCATTTGCGCCAAATTCCCCTTTCGGACGTCCACATCCCAGAGCCGGAAATCATGGAGATCCGGGACACGCTGGCGTCGCTGCGGCTGGACAGCGTCATTTCCTCCGGCTTTCGCATCGGGCGGAGTCTCGCCGCCCAGTACGTAACCGCCGGAAAAGCCGCCATTGACGGTCTTCCCTGCGAAAAACCGGACAAGCCCGTCCCGGAGGGCGCGAAAATCTCCGTCTGGGGGCTGGGAAAAATCAAGCTTGCGGCCATCAACGGCCGGACAAAAAAGGACAGAATTTCGGTGGTTATCCACCGGTATGTGTGAGGTTTTACAAGAAGTATGAAAATGGACGAAGTGATCGCCAGAATCAACATTCTGACAAAGAAAGCAAAAGCAGAGGGCTTGACCCCCGAAGAACTGACGGAGCGGGACAAGCTGCGGCGAATCTACATCGATTCCGTCAAGGCCAATCTGGTGGGTCAGCTGGAAAACACCTACATCATCGGCACCGACGGTGTCAAGCGGAAGGTGGAGAAGAAATCCTGAGCGGCGTGGCTTCGGCCACGCCATTTTTCAAAATTTTTTGAAAAATGCGTGAGGTTTTGCGTGCAAAATCGATCTATAGGGGTGAAGGACAAACTACAAGTGAGGTGACCAAACATGGATGACGGCAAAATCATAGATATGTTCTTCGCCAGAAATGAGGACGCCATCCGGCATACCGATGCTGCCTACGGGCGGCGGCTGTATCATCTGGCAGACCGGATCGTGGAAAACGGTCAGGACGCGGAGGAAAGCGTCAGCGATACCTACTTAAAAGCGTGGAACACGATCCCGCCCAAGCGTCCGGAGCATTTCTTCGCGTACATCGCCAAGATCTGCCGGAATTTCGCCCTGAAAAAGGTGGTCTGGAAAAACGCCCAGAAGCGGAAAGCGGAGGTCGTGACCCTGACCCAGGAAATGGAAAACTGCATTCCGGACACCTACCGGGACAGCGCGGCGGACGCCCGGGAGCTAGGACAGCTTCTGGACGCATTCCTCCGAACCCTGACCCCGGACAATCAGATGGTCTTTCTCCGCCGGTACTGGTACGTGGATACCATTGCGGAAATTGCCGCCCGGTACGGCATCAGCGAAAGTGCCGTACAAATGCGGCTGAACCGGACGAAGCAAAAGCTTTCGGCATATCTTGCAAAGGAGGGCATTCGCGTATGAACGGAAAGGATATTTTTCGGGGTCTACAGTATATCGGCGACGATCTCATTGAAAACGCGGAAACCGGACAGTTCCCCGCCCAGAATCAAGGAGGCGGGAAGACGCACCGTCCCATCCGCCGTCCGCTGCTAATTGCGGCGCTGATCGCGCTGCTGCTTCTGCTGGTGGGGTGCGCCGTCGTCTATGTGCTGAAACTGGAAAACGTAAAAATCGGAACGGGAACGGCACAGCGGGATTATTCCGTGGTGGACGGAGTTTATGTGGAAGACCCTCACACCGTCAACACCACCACCCTGACCATGGCCGGTCTGGAAGGCTCCGACGCCTATAAGGCGTGTGCGGATTTCTACGCCTTCCAAACCAAATACACGACCGACGGCGAGGAAATGGGCAAAGCCGGCACCCTGCCGGAGGGCTACTGGGACAACTACAGAGATGTCATGGATGCCAAGGCAACGGAGCTGGCGGAACAATACGGCTTAAAGCCGGAGGGGCAGCTTCTGGCATTCCGCACCACCCGGAACATGTGCGACGTCCTGGGTGTGGAGCGGTTCGTGCGGGACAGTCAGGATGTCAGCATTGACATCGATGAGGGCAGCTGCTACGATACCGGGAACTTCTATCTGTGGATGAACTTTGCCTTTCCGGAAAATCAAGGCTATGAAGTGACCCGAACCAGCGGCGCACTCTACTGGAACAGGCAGGACACCTTCAGTCGGGAATATTTCACGCTGGAAGACAGCGGCGACTGGGTGGAGCGGAACTACACCACCTCCACCGGAAATACCGTACTGATTCTGACCTCTCCCAGTCAGGAGAGGGGCTATATCATCTGTGACCGGGGAGACGCGTTGATGACCGTATGGCTGGACGCAAACCCCGAAATTCTCAGCGAGGATTCTGGGGTGGTATCCGCTGAATATCTGCACATGACGGAAAAGCAGCTGAACATGGTTGCCGACGCTCTGGACTTTGCCAT
>CAKTKX010000037.1 GCA_934572365.1 uncultured Oscillospiraceae bacterium | reverse complement strand
CTACGGATTTTTCCGTAGTCTTTGCTGTTTTCTGGTGAGAGATTGCGATAGACTTTTGATGGCGCCTGTGGTAGAATGAGAATAAGGAATTCCATCCAATGAAAAGGAGTGTCTATATGGAAACGAAACGATTGGCGGGGCTGGAACCTGCTGCGGTTTTTCATTATTTTGAGGAAGTTTGCGCCATCCCCCATGGTTCCCGGAATACGAAGAAAATATCTGATTATCTGGTAGATTTTGCCAAAGAGCATGGCCTGCGGTACATTCAGGATGGGGCAAACAATGTGATTCTCTTTGGAAACGGCACCTGCGGCATGGAAGCGCATGCCCCCGTGATTTTACAGGGTCACATGGACATGGTGTGTGAAAAGGACATGGACTGCCCGCTGGATATGGAAAAGGACGGGCTGGACGTCACCCATGACGATAAGTTTGTGTTCGCAAAAGGTACCACCCTGGGCGGCGACGACGGCATTGCCGTTGCTTACGCCCTGGCGCTGCTGGCGGACGATACCATCCCCCACCCGCCGCTGGAGGTCATTATCACCGTGGACGAGGAGATCGGGATGCTGGGCGCGGACGTCATCGACCTGTCCGAACTGAAGGGCAGAACGATGATCAATCTGGACTCCGAGGACGAGGGGATTTTCACCGTGTCCTGCGCCGGCGGCGCGACCGCGACCATCAGTCTGCCCGCAGAGCGGAAAGCGGTTTACGGCCCCTGCGTCCGTCTCAGCGTGGACGGCTTGCAGGGCGGTCATTCCGGCGCGGAGATCCACAAGAACCGCGCCAATGCCAACAAGGTCATGGGCGAATTCATGGATCGCATTCAGAAGCTCATGCCGCTCTGCCTGACCTCCCTGTCCGGCGGTACCAAGGACAACGCCATTCCCCGTTCCTGCCAGGCGACCCTGGTGGCCATGGGCATTCAGTTGGAGCGAATCAACGCCGTGGCGGAGGAATTACAGGCGGAGGTTCGGGAAAAGTACGACGAGCCGGATGCCGTCATTCAGGCCTTCGACGTGGACGCTTTGGGCGGCAACGGCCTGTCTACTCAGGCGACGGCCAAGGTCATCGGCCTGCTCTGCGCCGCGCCCAACGGGGTGCAGGCCAGAAGTCAGGATATTGACGGCCTGGTGCAGACCAGCCTGAACATGGGCATCACCAAACTGGGAGAGCGGTTCAACGTCACGTTCTCCGTCCGAAGCTCCGTCAACAGCGAAAAAGAAGAACTGCTGGAAAAGCTGAAAGACCTTGCCGAGTTCTTTGAAGGGAACTATTCT
This sequence comes from uncultured Oscillospiraceae bacterium, assembly GCA_934572365.1. Lineage (GTDB taxonomy): Bacteria > Bacillota > Clostridia > Oscillospirales > Oscillospiraceae > Faecousia. Next base: position 8,459 of record CAKTKX010000037.1, on the reverse strand, counting down.
CAGTCCGGGGAGTACCCCGCCTGGGAATTCAGGAAGGATTCCGTTCTCCGGGACACCATGGTTCGCATTTACCGGGAGATGTTCGGCAAGGAGCCCCAGGTGCTGGCCATCCACGCGGGGCTGGAATGCGGCTTGCTGGGAGAAAAGCTGCCGGGGCTGGACTGCGTATCCATCGGCCCGCAGATGCACGACATCCACACCAGCCGGGAAAAGCTGGACATCGCGTCCACGGAGCGCACCTGGAAGTTCCTGCTGGAAGTTCTGAAAAATCTGTAAAACGCAAAATGACCCGCCGCGGCGGGTCATTTTCTATGCGCTTTTGGAGAAAGTGCGTACGTTTGAAACGGTTTTTCCCCGGAAAAGCCCCTTGAGCCAGGCAATATCCTCCCGCCCCAGAACCCCGAACAGGCACATCAGGCAGCCCAGCAAAACGGGATACGTTCCCGCCCGCAGTACCGGGGAGCCAAAGCGGGAAGCGCCCCACCCGGCGGCAATGGCGGCCGCGACGGACAGCGCCGGGACGGAGAAGGGGACGGCCTCCCCGGTGATGAGCAGGAGCCTTCGCAGACTGAGAACGAAATTTACCAGATGGGTGATGAAAAAACTGAAAAAGTAGCCCTCCATTCCGTATTTTGGGAGAAGAAAATACAGGAAAAGCACATCCATGGAGTTGGTGATGATGTTGTAGCGGACGCAGACCTTTTGCTGCCCCAAGCCCTTGGTCATGGCGTCGGTGATGGCGTCGCAGTAGAGCATGGGGATGAGCAGCGCGTAAAGCTGCAGCCAGCGTCCCGCTTCGGCATTGTGGTACAGGGAATTGCACAGCCTGTCGGCCAGCAGAAATTCCAGACCGCTGAAAACGATGCCGTACAGCATGGCGGTGCGCAGGCTTCGCCGCACCAGATAGGAAATCCGCTGCTTGCTTCCTGCGGCGGCACACCGGGCAAGCTCCGGGATGAGCAGCTCGGCCAGCCCGAACAGGATACAGGCGGGGAACATCAGGACGGGGAACACCATGCCGCTGACGACGCCGAAGGCCGCAAGAGGGCTGTTAATCAGGGAATTCAGCGCCAGACGTTTGGGAACCATCAGGTTTTCCGTGGTGCTGATGCCGGATTTCAGTACGTCCGCCATGGCAAGAGGGACGGCTGCCTGTAAAAGACGGCTCCTTACGGGGATTTTTGCCCCGGGCTTTACCCGCTCGGCAAGGCGCAGCAGCATCAGACAGCACAGCGTCAGGCAAGCGCCGAGGCATCCGCCCATGACCACGCTCTGACAGGCGCGTCCCGGGTCGTCTCCCGCCCAGAGAGTCAGAACGGCCATGGTCACGACCATGGAGCATAGCTGCTCCGCCGCCTCCACCGCCGCCAGTGTCCCGATGCGGTTGGCTGCGGTGAAGTACCCGGTCATGACGCCGCACAGGCAGGAGACGGGGAGAAACGCGGCAAACAGCCGAAGGGAATCCACGGTGCGCAGGTCTCCGATCCAGTTTTCCGCCAGCGTAGGCGCGAGAAAATAGAGAGCGGCAGCCACGGCTGTGCTGCACAGAATGCTGTACAGGAAGCAGCCGGACAAGACCCAGGTCACGTTCCCGGGGCGCTTTTTCCCCAGCTCCTCGGCGGTCAGATACATGGCGGCGGTTCGAACACCGGCGATGCCGGTCACCATGGCGAGACTCCCCACGGACATGGTCAACTGCAAAAGACCCACTCCGGCGGCGCCGATGCGGCCGGAGATGTACACCTGAAACGAAGTTCCCACCAGCCGCAGCAGCAGGTTTACCCCCGTGAGCAGCAGCGCGGAATAGAAAATCGGCAGCTTTTTGGGCAAAGAAATCCCCCCTTGTCCACAGCATATGCGGACAAGGGGAGCGAAAGAACAGGAATAGAAAATGTTCCAAAATCAATTGGCTTTGAGAGAAAACGGCACTGTTTTACGCCTACGGGTTGAACTCTTTGCAGTACATGGTCAGCGGGCATTCGCCGCATCTGGGATTCCGGGCGGTGCAGCAGTCCCGGCCGAAGAGGACGATGCGGTGGCAAAAATCCGAGCTTTCCTCCGGAGGCAGGACTTTGCGCAGCTGCTGCTCCACCTTTTCCGGCTCCTTGCCCGTGCTCAGCCCCAGCCGTCCGCAGATGCGGATGCAGTGGGTGTCGCACACGACGCTGCCAGGGACGGCATACAGGTCGCCCAGCAGCAGATTGGCGGTTTTCCGCCCCACGCCGGGCAGGCGCAGAAGCTCTTCCATGGTGCCGGGAACTTTTCCGCCGTAGTCCGTCAGCAGCATCTGGCAGGCGAGGACGATATCCCGTGCCTTGTGCTTGTAAAAGCCGCAGGAGCGGACGTAATTTTCCACATCGGCAATGTCCGCCGCCGCCATGGCCTCCAGGGTGGGGTAGGCGGCAAAGAGCGCGGGGGTCACCAGGTTCACCCGGGCGTCGGTACACTGGGCGGAGAGCCGGACGGCAATCATCAGCTCGTAGTCCTTTGCATAGTGTAGGGCGCAGGCCGCATCGTCGTAGCGCTGTTTGAGAATATCAATGATGGCTTTTGCCTTTTCTTTTTTGTTCACGAGAATCGTTCCTTTTATCTGTTTTGCCCCAATATACCACGAAAACCGTAATTTTGCAACAAAAAAAGACAAGCCGCTACAGTAAATCCATGGGAATCTGGGCGGTGAGGGCGGAAATTTCGTAGGCCGTTCGTTCCTCCGCGCCTTCCTCGGTCAGCTTTGTGTAGACGCGGCTCTGCAATCGGCCTGTAATGCCGATTTTATCCCGGGTGTGACATCGGGAGGCCTCCTGCGCCGTTCTGCCCCAAAGAATGCAGGGCAGGTAATCCGCCCGCTGGAACGCTCTTGGCACCGCCAGCATCACGTCGCAGATCTCCCGGCCAAGGGGCGTGCGGCGGTAGATGGGTTCCCGGCAGAGAAAGCCCTCCAGTTCCGCGTCATTCAGCGCTTCACCGTCCTCGCACATCAGCGCCGACGCGAAGACGAAGATCATCAGGTGCCGCCGCCCGTCGGTGCGGACGTTGTGGGAGCGGATCTGGCCGGTGACGGTGAGCATCCCGCCCGGGTCAATCCCGGCGGATTCCAGAAGGGAGGCTTCCGCGATGACCGGGAGGGTGTCCGCTACCCCGGAAAGCCTCGGCACCTCCAGAAAAAAGCGGTAAAACTGCTTCCCGTGGTTTTCGTGGGAAAACGCGGGGGGCGCGGACAGATTTCCCCGGAGGGTGATTTGATTTGCGTTATGTTCCATAGTACCACCTCAAATTCAGATGTATGGAACATCCTATGTCTGCGTGGGCAAAAGAGAACCGGGGAAACATATGGCGCAAAAATAAGCGGCATTTTCTAAAAAATGCCGCTTATTTCTTACATTATCCAATTCCAGACCAGCGCCGCCAGAAACGGCTGCACGAAAAACATGACGCCGAAGGTCATGCCGCAGACGAGAAATACGTCCTTTGTCCGCGCCGACGGCTCCATCCCCGGGAGAAGCTTCAGCACGATCCTGGCAAGCAGATACCCCAAAACCGTACCGACGGTGTTGGTCATCAGATCATTGATATCCGTTGCCCGGAAAGTAAAAATCTGCAGTAGCTCAATGAGCAGGGAAGTGCAGAAGCCGAACAGAACCGTATACCCGAAGGCGCTGAATTTCTTCCAGAAGAAGGGAAGGAAAAATCCCAGCGGGACAAACAGCAGCACATTCAGAAGACTGCTTCTGTAGTCCGAAAACATATACAGAAACGGGACAAAATTGTAGTTAAAATCCAGGCGGATATAGGTTATGCAGGGAAGCCCCACCACGGCATCCACACCGGCCAGGTATATGGCGAAAATAAGATAGCCGACGGTACGTCCCAAATCGTGGAAGTAAACCCGGTTTACGACGAGAAATAACGGAACCAGAATCACCGCCGCCACACCGGCTTCCAGAGCCATGTCAAAAACGATACGCATGGCAGCCCCCGTCAGAAGATGGGGTTGGTCAGCAATACGGCCAGCACACAGCAGCAGGCGTTCAGGGCAAAGCGGGTGTCGGTGTAGATATTTGCCTCCTGGGCTTCGTACTCCCGGTGGTAGCTGTAAATGGCTTCCATCACGCTTCCCGCGATTTTCGGGTTGACCTTGGGGTCTTGCTTCATGTATTCCAAAAAATGGTCTTGCAGCGCCGCCTCATATTCCCGATGGTCGTTCAGGGAGGTGGGGAAGGTGTCGTTGTGGGCGTAGGTAAACGCGTCGGTGGTGTAGTGGATCAGCTTGCCAAGGGTATAGTAGTCGAACAGGCCCAGCTTTTCTTTTCTTTCCAGCCGGGCAGAAATGGCACGCATGAAGCGCCGGGCGTTGCGGTAGTTGTGACCCCGCAGCCACTGGCAGCGGATGGAGCCTTTCAGGTATGTAGCGGGATTCCGATCCGGCTCAATGCATCCAAGCAAAAAGGCCTTCACATACCGCTCCGGGGTGTCGCTCATATAGTGCTGCACCAGGTATTTTCCCAGACAGCGGTGACTTTTTCCGCGCATGTTGCAGCTCCTTCCTTTTAAAACTACGAGGGAGTATAACACATCTGCGGGGGAAATGTGTGAACAATTCCAAAAATCGGGGATTATCACAAGGCGTCCGGGAAACGATGGATTCTTTTTGGACAAAAGTACATGGGGATTTTCCAGAAACAGGAAAAAGGCAGCCCCATAGCGGAGCTGCCTTGTGAGGAAATGATTACTCGGTAACGGTGAAGGTGATAACCGTGATGGCCAGACCGTTAAAGTAAATGCTGAGAGAGTAATCGCCGGGGGCGTCGGGTGCGGTGGGGACATCCAGTTCGCCGTAGTGATAGTCGCCCGCGTACCAGATCTCCTTCCAGTCGCCGGTGTCCTCGGAAATATACTTGGGAATCACATTGCCGTAGCCGTCCCGGATGACGTAGAGAATGTTCAGCGGATCCTCGGGGACGTAGAAATTGGCGGTACCCTGCAAGACCACGGAGATCTTGTCGCCAACGGCAAACTCGCTGGTATAGGCGGCGGTGCCGACGGATTCAAAGTGCCAATCCTCCGTGTCCGGCGTTTTGACCAGGTGGGCGGTGATTTTGTCAGCAGACAGGCCGTGATCCTCGTACACACTGGCGTTGGGGCAGGTGTAGGTCTTGACGTTTCCGAAAATGGAGGTGCCGTCCGCCGCCTGAATGGTGAACTGATACTTGGCGCTGGGGATGCGGGGGGAGATCACCGCGGTGGGCTGCTGGCATTTGACCACATTGGAGGTGGAGCTTCCGTCGAGCTGGTACATCAGCAGCCAGCCGCCGGAGGGGGCGGTGCCGCTGTATTCCCAGGTCACGGTGAGCTGCTCCGGCTCGCTGTCGTCCACGTTCATGCCGGTGATATTGATGGGGTTGGCGGTGACGCTGGTACGGGCGGGCTGGGTCATGCCGGCGGCGGTGACCTCAATTGTGTAGGCCACCGTGGGATCGATGTCCGTGAAGTAGACCTCAGTATTGGTGACGGTGAGCTGCTTGTCGTAGCCGTTATTATCGCTGTAGCAGCGGACGTTCCAGCTTTCCACGACCACGTCGCCGGGGGCGTCCCAGCGGACGGTCATATCGCTGCCGCTGCTGGCGGCGACGGTCAGGTTCTCCGCGAGAACCAGACGGGAGGCCATGTATTCCAGGGTGTTCTCCCCGGTGAAGGTCTCCCCGGAGGAAGCATTGGCAGGCTCCAGGGTGAAGGTGTACAGCTTTCCCACGGTCAGCCCCTTGACGGTGACGGTGTGGCCGGAGAAGCTTTCGCTTTTCGTCTCCTCGTCCTCGGCGGAGTAGGTCACGACCCATTCGTCCGGGTCGGCGCCGCTGACAGCGAAGTTCAGCATGACGGAGCCGTCCTCGGAGCCGGTGATGGCGGAGAAGCTGGCAATTCTGGTGGAACCCTTGGTGGTGAAGATATCAGAGGTCTGGCCAACCAGCTTATGGAAGCCGCTGATGTCCAGCTGGATCCGGTACAGGGTATCGGGCAGCAGATCGGTAAAGGTCGCCTTGCCGTCCACCACGCCCCGGGTCACGGCGTTGCCGTAGTTGTCCATGCAGATGACGCTGAGCTGGGAGTCGTCCACCGCGGTGTCCACGCTGACAACCAGCTGATACTGGTCGCCTTCGATGGAAATACCGTTGATGGTTTGCAGGTAGTATTTCTGGTATGCCCAGAACAGTCCCGCGCCGACGGCGGCGAGGATCACCAAAGCGATAACGGCCGTGGCGGCCTTTTTGGCTTTCTGCTTGCGCTCCTGCTTTTTCGCTTCCTTTTGCAGACGCTTTTCCTCCTCCGCGTCGGCGAAGGGTTCATTGCTGTTGTCGGGCAGCGGCTCGTTGTCCTCTTCGTCCTGGGCGAAGGAGAAGCGATCGGGGGAATCCTCCTCCGGCTCGGGGGTGATGGCCGTCTGGGGAACCTCGTGGGCGATCAGCTCGTCGGCCTCTTCCATGATCTGGGAAACTTCGTCAGACATCTGGTGGGGCAGAAGGTCGGCCGCGTCCGCAGGCTCCGGAAGGGTTTCGTCCTGGGGTTCCTCCGGGACGGTTTCCTCCGGCTGGGCGGGGGCTTCCTCGGGAGCGGGCGCAGGTTGCACCGGCACCACGTCCTCCGGCTTTGCCTCGATGGGGGTGTAGATGGTGATGGGGGTATCGTTGATGGAATTGCGCTGCATGTAGGCGGCCAGCGCCTTGCCCAGCTCCTTCGGCTCCTGCCAGCGATTGGCGGGATCGGGGTCAATGGCCTTCATGATGATCTCCGCGATCTCGTAATCGGCGTTGACGGGAGAGGGGAGGGCTTCGCCGGGGGCTTTACCCTTGAAGGGCAGGCTGCCATCGTTGTAGAGCTGATAGAGGATCATGCCAACGGCGTAGGTGTCCGCCGTCTCGTTCAGCGTGGCCATGGCGTCGTGCAGCTCCGGGGGAGAATAGGGGCTGCGGTACTTGTCCGGCAGGGACGTGTAGCGCAGAGCGTCCAGCGGGATGAAGCCCAGGTCGCCGATGCGGTAGCTCTTTTTCTCGGTCAGGAAGATGTTGGTGGGCTTTAAGTCCACGTACAGGCATCCGGCCTGACGGCAGACGGAAAGGGCGGAACACAGGTCAAGACCCAGGTTGATCGCTTCCAGATGGGTGACCGGGTTGCGGCGGATGTACTTTGCCAGGGAGTGCTTGTAGGGACTGACCAGGTAGACCTCGTAGCCCAAGCGGCGGCGCTTGATGGGGACGGTCTGCCAGCCGTCGTAGGGAAGAAAGCCCTCCAGCTTGGAAAGCTTCTGCAAAAAATCCGCTTCCTTTTCCACATCCTCGGCTACGCCTTTGAAGTAGTCCATGGCGCCCGCCATGTCCTTATAGGCGCCTGCCAGGAGCATCGCGTCCAGCTGTGCCTGGGTGGCTGGTACGGAAATGATTTTGACTATGTATTTTTCGTCCGAATTTTCCTTGATGGCAGGACAGCAGCGAACGCCGTCATGATCGCTCATGGGATTGCCCATGGCGAATCCGTCCAGCAAAGGAGAAATCAGTTCGGTTTCGGCAAGTTCAGTCAATCGTAATCGCCTCCTTTAACCTTTATATCATAAAATAAAAATCTAAAAAATGCAACTATTTTGTAGTTGTTTTATTTGGAAAAGAGTGCTATAATGGCGGATGATAATGGTACAGTATGTGTATTTTTGTCAGGAGGTATCATATGAGCAAGGTAATTTGTGAAATTTGCGGAACGACTTACCAGGACGCGGCGGAGTGCTGCCCCATCTGCGGCTGCCCCCGGGATATGTCCGGCAACGTTACCGAGGATGATTTGGTCATGGATCAGATGCCCGCGCTGAACAAGGGCGGACGCTACTCGTCCGGCAAAAAGAAAAAGGAAATTTTTGACTTTGACGAGCAGAGCGACGATTTTCCGGAATCGGAGAACGAACCCTATTCCTCTGACCCGGAGGACGACGAGGATAATTATGACGAGCAGCCCCAGGAGCATAACACCGCCGTTGTGGTGATCCTGACGGCGCTGATCGTGATCCTGCTGGCGGGAACGGCCTTCCTGTTCTTCCGGTATCTGCTGCCCAATCTGCACGGCGCAAAGGATGCTGAACCTACGGTTCAGACCGAGCAGATCGCCCAGACGGAGTCCGCGACCACCGAATTCCGCATTCCCTGCCAGGATCTGTCTCTGCCCGGCGGCGCGGCGGAGCTGACCCAGCCCGGATATTATTTTCTGCTGAATGTGGTCGTCATCCCCGAGAACACCACGGACGAGCTGGTGTTCACCTCCGGCGACGAGAGCATCGCAACGGTGGACGCCAACGGCCGGATCACCGCCGTGAGCGAGGGCAAGACGGTCATTTATATCACCTGCGGCGAGAAGCAGCTGACCTGCCCCGTGACCTGCCAGTTTGAACAGGAGACGGAGCCGTCCACGGAGGCCACCGTGGC
>CAKTKX010000036.1 GCA_934572365.1 uncultured Oscillospiraceae bacterium | reverse complement strand
CGGAATTTGCCGCTCTGGGCGCTTCCACCAACGCCTTTACCAGCTACGACATGACGGCCTATTATTTTTCCTGCACCAACCATTTTGACGAATGCCTGCGGCTGCTGCTGGAATTTGTGTCCACGCCCTATTTCACGGAAGGGAGCGTTGAAAAGGAGCGGGGCATCATCGACCAGGAGATCGGCATGAACGAGGACGCCCCGGACAGCGTGGTGTTTGATAAGCTGATGGCGGCCATGTACGCCGTCCACCCCATCCGCCAGCCTATTCTCGGCACCAGCGAGACCATTCGGGAGATCACCCCGGAGGTGCTTTACACTTGCCACCGGGCGTTTTACGCCCCGGGAAACATGCTGCTGTGCGTCGTGGGCGACGTGAACCCGGAGTCGGTGGCGGCTGCCGCCCGGGAGGTTCTGGGCAGCGAAAAAAAGGAGACGGGCGTCAAACTGCGCGATTGGCAGGAGAACATGACCTGCCCGACGCCGGAGACGGAATGCTCCATGGAAGTCGCCATGCCGACCTTCAACCTGGCGTTCAAGTGCGAACCTCTGACCCATGGCGACGCGGCCATCCGGGAGGAAATGGTGGCCGACCTGGCAGCGGAAGCGCTGTTCGGCGAATCCTCGGAGCTGTATCTGCGGCTTTACGAGGAAGGCGTCATCGATTCCTCCTTCGGCGGCGGCTTTGAGACCGTGGACGGCTGCGCCATGCTGCTCTGCTCCGGGGATTCCGACGACCCCCGCGCCGTCCGGGAAGCGATTCTGGAGCAGGCGGGAAAAATCGCGGCGGAGGGACTGCCGGAAAAGGCGTTCCTCAGGATGAAGCGCAGCGCCCTTGGCAGGCGTATCCGGGGCCTGGACAGCTTCGATTCCACCTGCTTCCGCCTGTGCGCCTATCATTTTTCGGACTTCGACTATTTCCGCTTCCCGGAAATCTACCGCGGCATCAGCGCGGAGGAGATCTGCGCGTTTTTGCGTCGGGCGGTTCGCGAGGAGCGGTGCGGCCTGTCCGTGATTTATCCTGTCAACAAGGAGGCATTCTCATGATTCCTGCCAATTATTCAACCATTTCCTTCCCTTCCCTGGGCATCGAGGTCAACCCCGGACGCGCCCTGACGCTGGGGCCGCTGACCATCCACTATTACGGCCTCATCATTGCCATCGGCCTGATGCTGGCGGTGGTCTACGCCTGCCGCCGGAGCAGCCAGTTCGGCATGAAGCAGGACGATCTGCTGGACGGCGTGCTGTGGATCACGCCATTTGCCATCGTCTGCGCCCGGGCGTATTACTGCATTTTCTCCTGGGCGGATTACGCCGAGAACCCCATTTCCGTGCTGTACATCTGGAACGGCGGCCTTGCCATTTACGGCGGTGTTCTGGGCGCGGCGGCGGGGGTGCTGGTGTTCTGCCGCATCAAGAAGATCAAGATCGGCACCGTGCTGGACTTGGTGGCGCTGGGCTTTCTCATCGGCCAGTCCATTGGCCGGTGGGGCAACTTCGTCAATCGGGAGGCCTTCGGCGCGGCGACGGACAGCTTTTTCCGCATGGGACTGTACAATACCGTCACCGACGCGTGGGAATACTATCATCCGACGTTTCTGTACGAGTCGGCGTGGAACGCCGTGGGCTTTGTGCTGCTGCACGTTTTGTCCAAGCATCGTAAGTATGACGGAGAAATTGCCCTGGGGTACGTGGCCTGGTACGGCCTTGGCCGCTGCCTGATCGAGGGGCTGCGGATGGACAGCCTGTACTGGGGTTCCGTCCGGGTCAGCCAGCTGCTGGCGGGCGTCAGCTGTGCGGCGGCGGTGTGCGTGCTGATCTGGCAGCGCTTCCGCCCCCACGACAAGGCCGATCTGTTTGTGAATCAGGTCGCCGCCCGGGCGGCGGAGCAGGCGGCGCAGGCTCAGGAAAACGAAACACAGACACAGGAAAACGAGACACAGGAATAAAACGCAAGGCCGGTGCTTACAGTACCGGCCTTGATTTGTGCCATGAAGAAACGGGCAGCCCTAAAATCAGCGGATTTGGTAAAAATCATGTTGAAATCCCTATAGCCGGGACGATAATTTATGCTATACTTATACATGAGATATAAGAAGCCGCCGGGCTTCCCAAAATATAAGGAGGAATTTTCCGTGCAGTATCTAGGCATCGAATACAACATGAAGCATACGCCCAAGCTGGATCAGAAGTTTGTCCCCTTCGGCGTGTGGCGCACCGCCTACCTGAAGGACGCGAAGAAGCCCATCGCCATCGCCGTTGAGCGGGACAAAGGCCGCGTTTCCGTCCACCACACCTGCATCCACGGCACGGCGGAAATGGCCGAGGCCGACTACCGCTATGTGGAGCGCTATGTCAAGTTCCTGCTGTGGTCCATCGGCGGCTTCCGGGTGAGCGTCTGCGGATGCAGCGCGCTTGCCCAGCGGCTGAAAAAGGCCTACGACCCCAAGGGTGAGCGCCACTTTGACTTCACCTTCTTCAACCAGCTCTACGAGCGTGACCTGGAGATCGTTGACCTGCCCCTGGAAGACTGCCCTGCCGCCAACGAAGTCGCCGAACCCATCGGCGGCAATCTGGACGGCTGCCGCATCGGCTTTGACGCCGGCGGTTCCGACCGGAAGGTTTCCGCTGTGATCGACGGCGAGTGCGTCTACTCCGAGGAGGTCGTCTGGTTCCCCAAGCTCCAGGAGGATCCCCAGTACCATTTTGACGGCATTGTAGCCGCGTTCAAGAGCGCCGCCGCCAAGATGCCCCGGGTGGATGCCATCGGCGTGTCCTCCGCAGGCGTGTTCATCGGCAACGCGCCCATGGTCGCGTCCCTGTTCATCAAGGTTCCCCGCTCCAACTGGGACAAGATCAAGACCATTTACGACCGTGCCGCCAAGGAGATCGGCGACGTTCCCATCGTGGTAGCCAACGACGGCGACGTGTCCGCCCTGGCAGGCGCCATGGGTCTGGGCGTGGGCAACATCATGGGCATCGCCATGGGTACCTCCGAGGCTGTGGGCTATGTGGATAAGGACAAGAACGTCCTCGGCTGGATCAACGAGCTGGCTTTTGCCCCTGTTGACCTGTGTGAAAACGCCATGCAGGACGAGTGGTCCACGGACTTCGGCGTGGGCTGTAAGTATTTCTCCCAGGACGCGGTCATCAAGCTGGCGCCCGCCGCCGGCATTGCGCTGGACGAAAATCTGTCTCCCGCGGAGAAGCTGAAGGTCGTTCAGGCGCTGATGGAGAAGGACGATCCCAGAGCCCAGGCCATTTTCGAGACCATCGGCGCGTATCTGGCATACGCCGTGGTGCTGTACTCCCAGTTCTACGACATTGAGCATATGATGATGCTTGGCCGCGTCATGTCCGGCAAGGGCGGCGACACCATCCTGCGGGTGTGCAACGAAATTCTGGCCGACGAATACCCCGCGCTTGCGAAGAAGTGCGAGGTTTCCCTCCCCGACGAAAAGACCCGCCGTGTGGGTCAGTCCGTGGCTGCGGCCTCCCTGCCCAGAATCAAATAAAAAATTCCCTATGTACAACGTTTTCCCCGGGCGGTTTCGCCCGGGGAAATTTCTGTACTGTGCGTTTTTTGAAAGAAAAGCCCGGCGGTTCCATTCGGAACCGCCGGGCTGATTAATTTTGCGGGATTTGCTTAGTACATGCCACCGGCCTGGTTAGCAGCAGCGGCTGCTGCGGCGTCGGCGGCGGGATCGGGCTTGTCGACCACCAGAGACTCGGTGGTCAGCACGCAGCCCGCGATGGACGCGGCGTTCTCCAGAGAGGAACGGGTCACCTTGGTGGGATCGACGATGCCTGCGGGAATCATGTCCACATACTCCTCGGTGTAGGCGTTGTAGCCGTAGCCGACCTTGCCGGAGGTGCGGATCTTCTCGTAGACGACGCTGCCGTCCACACCGGCGTTCTCGGCGATCTGACGGATAGGCGCCTGGAGAGCGGCGGCAATGATCCGTGCGCCGGTCTTCTCGTCGCCGTGCAGGGTTTCGATCAGCTTCTCAACGGCGGGGATGGCGTTGACCTGAGCGGTACCGCCGCCGGCCACGATGCCCTCTTCCACAGCGGCGCGGGCAGCGTTCAGAGCGTCCTCGACCCGCAGCTTCTGCTCCTTCATGGCGACCTCGGTCTGAGCGCCGACCTTGATGACGGCCACGCCGCCGGACAGCTTCGCCAGACGCTCCTGGAGCTTCTCACGGTCGTAGTCGGAGGTGGTGGTGGCAATGGCGGAGCGGATCATGTGGGCGCGATCCTGGATGGCCTCGGGAGCGCCGTCACCATCGACGATGGTGGTGGTGTCCTTGGTGACAACGATCTGACGGCAGTGACCCAGATCTTCCATCTTGGCGTCAGGCAGCTCCATGTTCAGCTGGCTGGAAATGACGGTGCCGCCGGTGAGCACGGCGATATCCTGGAGCATTTCCTTCCGGCGGTCGCCGAAGCCGGGAGCCTTCACGCAGACCACATTGAAGCGGCCCTGCAGACGGTTCAGCAGCAGCGTTGCCAGAGCGTCGCCCTCCACGTCCTCGGCAATGATCATCAGCTTGCGGCCGGACTTGACGATGGGCTCCAGAATGGGCAGAATCTCCTGGATGGAAGAGATCTTCTTATCGGTGATCAGGACATAGGCGTCGTCCAGGACGGCCTCCATCTTGTCGGTGTCGGTGACCATGTAGGGGGAGATATAGCCCCGGTCGAACTGCATACCCTCGACCACGTCCAGACCGGTTTCAGCGGTCTTGCTCTCCTCGATGGTGATGACGCCTTCCTTGCCAACCTTCTCCATGGCCTCGGCAATCAGCTTGCCGATGGTCTCGTCGCCGGAGGACACGGTGCCCACACGGGCAATGGAATCCGAGTCGGACACGGGAACGGAGTTGGCCTTGATGGCCTCAACGGCGGTAGCAACAGCCTTGTCGATGCCCTTGCGCATGACCATGGGGTTGGCGCCGGCGGACAGGTTCTTGAGGCCCTCACGGGTGATGGCCTGGGCAAGCAGAGTAGCGGTGGTGGTGCCGTCACCGGCCACATCGTTGGTCTTGGTGGCGACTTCCCGGATGAGCTGTGCGCCCATGTTCTCAAAGGCGTCCTCCAGTTCCACTTCCTTGGCGATGGTCACGCCGTCGTTGGTGATGAGGGGTGCGCCGTACTTCTTGCCCAGAACCACGTTGCGGCCCTTGGGTCCCAGGGTGACTTTAACGGTATTGGCCAGCTGGTCAATGCCGGACTGCAGCTTCTTGCGGGCTTCTTCGCCGTAAACAATCATCTTGGACATGATATTTTTCCTCCTTAGTCAGTGACGACAGCCAGAATGTCGTCCTGCTTGACAAACTTGTAATCTTCCTTGTCGATGGTCACATCGGTGCCGGTGAACTTACCGACGACGACCTTCTCACCGGCCTTGACGGTCATGGTGACGTCCTTGGTACCGGGGCCGACGGAAACGACCTCGTAGATCATGGGCTTTTCCTTGTTGGTGGTAGCCAGAACAATGCCGGAGACGGTGGTCTCGGGCGCTTCGTGGGCTTTCAGCAGAACGTTATCTGCCATGGGCTTGAGTTTCATTTCGAATTCCTCCATACATATAAGCATTTAGACGACGGGTATCGGACAAGCCTTACCCGCCTGTATCTACACGGTTTAGCACTCACTCGTTCTGAGTGCTAATATAATAGCGCAGCTTGGCAAAAAAAGCAAGAGGGAAAATGCAATATTCCGTAAATATTTTATGAACTGGGAGAGAACGGTAAAAGAGAGAAGAAAATGTCGTGCGTTTCCTTTGAAAGCCGCGCCGTTTTCGCTGGTATTCCCGTTTTGACGCAACGTACAATGGTTTCACATCAACAAGGGAGGACGGGCAATGCAATGTCAGAAGCTGAAAACCTACATGGAGACCGGACGGGTGGTCTTTCTCCCGGCTCGTTCCATCCGCCCCAATCCGGCGCAGCCCCGGAAAATTTTCCGCCCGGAGGCGCTGGACGAGCTGTCCGATTCCATCCGGCAGCACGGAATCCTGCAGCCGCTGTCCGTCCGCCGCAGCGGAAACGGCTATGAGCTGATCGCGGGGGAGCGCCGGCTCCGGGCGGCGGAGCTGGCGGGAATCACGGACATCCCCTGCATCATCATGAGCATGGATGACCGGGAATCCGGCATGGCGGCCATGGTGGAGAATTTGCAGCGGCAGGACCTGGACTTCATCGAGGAGGCCATGGGCATTTCCCGGCTGCTGGAGGATTGGAACATGAGCCAGGAGCAGGCGGCGCGGCTTCTGGGGAAAAGCCAGAGCGCGGTGGCCAACAAGCTGCGGCTTTTGAAGCACAGCGAGCCGGTGCTGCTTGCCCTGCGGGAGGCGGGGCTGACGGAGCGCCATGCCCGGGCGCTTCTGAAGCTGCCCACGGAGGAAAGCAAGCTCGCGGCGGTAAAGGAGATCGTAAGGCAGGGCATGAGCGTGGCGCGGACGGAAAAATATGTGGAGACCCTCCTTTCCGCCCGGTCGGACAGGTCGTCAAGAGCCAACGTGGGCGCGTTTCTCAACAGCCTGACCCAGTCCCTGCAAAAAATCCAGCTGTCCGGCATTCCCGCCGTATCGGAACGCCGGGAAACGGACCGCCAGATCGTGCTGACCATTACGATTCCAAAATAAATACCGGGCGCACCGAAAGGTGCGCCCGGCGGGATTCATACTTACTTGCTTTCCTCGGTAGGATTCTGCTTGGCGGCCTTCTTTGCCGCCCTGCGGGTCTTGCGCTTCTTGATGAGAACCACCACGCCGGCGGTAACGCCGCCCAGAATGACGAGATAGGGGGACTTTGCCAGCACCCACACCAGCAGGTCAAGCAGTCCGTTGCCGACACCCTTGATGCTGCTCACAAAGCCGCCGCTGATCCGCTCCCACACGGTGGGCTCCTCAACGGGGGTGTACTCCTGCACCTCGTCGATGGATAAGTAGATGGTGGCGTAATCCACCTGATTGTCGTACAGCCGCAGCTGGGAAGCACGATTTTCCAGCTCGTAGCGCACGTCCGTCAGGCGGCTCTCGATCTCCAGAAGGTCTGCCATGGTCTCGGCCTGCTCCATCAGCTCCAAAAGACGGGCTTCCTCGGTTTGCAGCGCCGCGACGCGGCTTTCGGTGGCGACGTAGTTCAGGGTGATGTCTTCCCGACTCAGGTTGGTGGATACCACGTTGGCAATTCCGGACATTTCCTCGGTGAATTCGTCCACCCGCTCTGCGGGGATACGGACGGTAAGGCTGGCGCTGCGGTAGCGGCGGGAGGAATACATGCTTCCGTTATAGCTGTCCTGATCCTCCACATAGCCCCCCAGGCCGGAGATTTTTCCGTTCAGGGCTTCCATCAGGGCGTCTAAGTCCTCGGTCTCGGCGGACATGTTCACGGTGATGATCCACTTGCGCCCATCGGGTAAAGCAATGGAATCGTCGGTCGTGCCGTTGGACAGGCCCCGGTCTGCGCCGGACGCGGACTCGTAGTCCGAATACGCATTCGCCGCCTCAGCGGGGGCAGCGGCATCGAAGGCCTGGGTGGATTTGGCAGCGCCGCCGCATCCGGCCAGCAGAGCGGCAAGCATACACAGGGTTACGAGAAATGCGGTCATCTTTTTCATTTGAGTTACCTCCTTGTTGTTATGTGCTTCTGTCCATATACTCGACAAACTGCGGCGAAGGTTTCAGAAAATGGAAAATTTACCGAAAAATTTTTCTTCTTTTGTTCAGTATAGCATCCGGCAGGCGGGAATGCAAGCATATATTGTATACTTCGCCCAGAAAAGGGGTTGCATATGGCCTCCTTTTTCGTTATAATAGGAGGACGAACGGAGGTAGACACAATGGCAAAGCTTTATTTCAAGTACGGCGCTATGGGTTCCAGCAAAACGGCTCAGGCGCTGATCACCAAATACAACTACGAGGAAAACGACTTAAACGTCTGGCTCATCAAGCCCGGCACCGACACCCGGGACGGCGCGAAGATCCTGCGCAGCCGCATCGGTCTGGAATCCCCGGCGGACATCATCGCCCCCGGCACGGACATTTACCTGCTGTTTCAGGATACTCAGGAGGGTAAGTGCGACGTGATCATCGTGGACGAGTGCCAGTTCCTGACGGAGAGCCAGATCGACCAGCTCCGCGCCCTTGTCAATGACTACAACATTCCGGTGATGTGCTTCGGCCTGCGCACGGACTTCCAGACCCGCCTGTTCCCCGGCAGCCGCCGTCTGATGGAGGTGGCGGACACCATTCAGGAGATCAAGACCATCTGCGACTGCGGCGCGAAGGCCACGGTGAACGCCCGGATCGACGGCGACGGTCACATCATCACCCAGGGCGCTCAGGTGGTTCTGGGCGGCAACGACAGCTATATTGCCATGTGTCACAAGTGCTACATCCGGGGCATCCGGGAGCACCGGGTCATCCGCCTCCACGGACACAATTGAGTTGTATATAGAAGGAGAATCATCATGGAACTGAAAGACATTCTTGCCAAATGCGACCACACCCTGCTGACCCAGACCGCCACCTGGGCGGAGATCAAAGGCGTCTGCGACGACGGCATGAAGTACCACACCGCCTCCGTCTGCATCCCCGCGTCCTACGTCAAACAGGCGAAGCAGTACGTGGGGGACAGGCTGCCCATCTGCACCGTCATCGGCTTCCCCAACGGCTACGACACCACCGCTGCCAAGTGCTTCATGGCCTCCGACGCCGTGGCGAACGGCGCGGACGAAGTGGATATGGTCATTAACATCGGATGGGCGAAGGACGGCCTGTGGGAGAAGATCGCGGAGGAGATTGCCGCCGTGAAGGCCGCCTGCAATGGAAAGCTCCTGAAAGTCATCATCGAGACCTGCCTGCTCACCGACGAGGAAAAGATCGCCCTGTGCAAGTGCGTTTCCGACTCCGGCGCGGACTACATCAAGACCTCCACG
This sequence comes from uncultured Oscillospiraceae bacterium, assembly GCA_934572365.1. Lineage (GTDB taxonomy): Bacteria > Bacillota > Clostridia > Oscillospirales > Oscillospiraceae > Faecousia. The sequence goes on along the minus strand of CAKTKX010000036.1, from coordinate 889 downwards.
GGCTTTTCCAAAGCCGGGGCGACCTTCCACGACGTGGAGCTGTTCGCCGCCCACGTCGCACCTCATGTGAAGATCAAGGCCGCCGGCGGCATTTCCAGCCTTGCCGACGCGGAGAAGTTCATCACCCTGGGTGCGTCCCGCCTGGGAACCTCCCGCATTGTCAAGATTGCAAAGGGACTGGAAGATAACGGCGGTTACTAAACCACGTCCCACTACATTATAGAAACGAAAGGATGATTGCAATGTTCGTAACCCCCACTCCCCATATTTCCGCAAAGCCCGGTGATTTCGGCAAGACCGTCCTGATGCCCGGCGACCCTCTGCGCAGCAAGTTCATCGCCGAGAATTTCCTGGAAAATCCCGTCCTCGTCAACAACGTCCGGGGCGTGCAGGGCTATACCGGCACCTATAAGGGTGTCAAGGTCTCCGTCATGGCTTCCGGCATGGGTATGCCCGCCATCGGCATTTACTCTCACGAGCTGTTCAACGGCTACGGCGTGGAGAATATCATCCGCGTCGGCTCTGCGGGCGCCATTCAGGAGAATATCCATCTGTATGATCTGGTCATCGCCCAGGGCGCCTGCACCGATTCTAACTTTGCCGCCCAGTTCCACCTCCCCGGCACCTTCGCCCCCATCGCTTCCTGGGAGCTGCTGAAGGAAGCCGTGAAGGCCGCCGAGGAAAACGGCGCCGTCTACCATGTGGGCAACGTGAATTCCTCCGACGTGTTCTACGGCGACCACGAACTGGTGCCCGAAGGACTGGACAGCCTGTACGGCCTGAAGAAGATGGGCGTCATGGCGCTGGAAATGGAAGCCGCCGCCCTGTACATGAACGCCGCCCGGTACGGCAAGCGGGCGCTGTGCATCTGCACCATTTCCGACCACAT
>CAKTKX010000035.1 GCA_934572365.1 uncultured Oscillospiraceae bacterium | reverse complement strand
GCCTGTCCGCCCATCATGTACGGCTGCAAATATCTGAATTTCTCCCGCTCCAACTCCGAAATGGAGCTGATCGCCCGTCGGACGGTTCAGAATCTGGAGGGCGACGAGGGGCAGAAGCACTTAGACGAGTACGCCGACGGCACCACCCAGCGTGGCAAATGTATGCTCAAGGCCATCTGCGAGGAAATGGGCTTCGATTCCCTGGGCTACCAGTCCCTGGACGGCCTGCTGGAGGCCATCGGGCTGGATAAAGATAAGGTCTGCACCTACTGCTGGAACGGCAAAGAATAATAGATAGAGGAAACTCTGACTAAACTTCCGGAAAAGGAGTATTATCATGGAACATAACAATTCCCAGTCTGCCAGCTACGCTGCCGCCGGTGTGGACATCACCGCGGGATACAGGGCCGTGGAGCTGATGAAAACCCACATTGCCCGCACCCGCAACTTAGGCTGCCTGGACGACGTGGGCGGCTTCGGCGGCTGCTTCGGCCTGAACGTCGCCGGGATGGAGGAGCCGGTGCTGGTCTCCGGCACCGACGGCTGCGGCACCAAGGTCAAGCTGGCCATCCTCATGGACAAGCACGATACCATCGGCATCGACGCCGTGGCCATGTGCGTCAACGACATCATCTGCGTGGGCGCGAAGCCCCTGTTTTTCCTGGATTACATCGCCTGCGGCAAAAACGTGCCGGAGAAGATCGCCCAGATCGTGGGCGGCGTGGCCGAGGGCTGCGTCCAGTCCGGCGCAGCGCTCATCGGCGGGGAAACCGCCGAGCATCCCGGCCTGATGCCCGTGGAGGATTACGACCTGGCAGGCTTTGCCGTGGGCATTGTGGATAAGAAAAAAATCTTAGACAAGACGAAAATGGCGGAAGGGGACGCGGTGATCGCCCTGGCCTCCTCCGGCATCCACTCCAACGGCTTCAGCCTGATCCGCAAGGTTTTCCGCATTGACGAGAACCCCGCTGAAATCTATCAGCCCTGTGACGCGCTGGGCGGGAAGACCATCGCCGAGACCCTGCTGACCCCTACGAAAATTTACGTCAAGTCCGTTCTGGCGCTGCTGGAAAAAGTGGAGGTCAAGGGCATCAGCCACATCACCGGCGGCGGTTTCTACGAAAACATCCCCCGCTCCATCCCCGACGGGCTGTGCGCGAAGATCGACAAGAGCGCCGTTAAGGTGCTGCCCATCTTCGATTTGATCGCAAAGACCGGCAACATTCCTGAACGGGACATGTTCAACACCTACAACATGGGCGTTGGCATGAGCATCGTCGTTCCCGCCGATCAGGTGCAGACCGCCCTGGACATCCTCACCGCCAACGGCGAGGACGCCTACGTCATTGGCACCATTGTGAAAAACAACGAGGAAAAGGTGATTCTGGGATGACGGCCAAAATCGCAGTTCTGGTCTCCGGCGGCGGCACCAATTTGCAGGCGCTGATCGATGCCGGACAGCGGGGCGAGCTGGGGGGCGGCGAAATTACCGCCGTGATCTCCTCCAAGGAGGGCGCTTACGCTCTGGAGCGGGCGCGAAAGGCAGGGATTCCCGGCTATGTGCTGCCCCGGAAAAGCTTCGGCTCCAACCGCGCCATGACGTTGGCGCTGGTGGAGAAACTGAAGGCATTGGACATTGATTTGGTGGTTCTGGCAGGCTGCATGGTCATCTTCACCGAGGAACTGGTGCAGGCCTACCCCAACGCCATTATGAACGTCCACCCCGCTCTGATCCCGTCCTTCTGCGGCCAGGGCTTCTATGGGCTGCATGTCCACGAAGCGGCGCTGGCCTACGGCGTCAAGCTCTCCGGCGCGACTGTGCATTTTGTCAGCGCGGAATGCGACGGCGGCCCCATCATCGCCCAGAAGGCCGTCCCCGTTCTCCCCGAAGATACCCCCGAAACCCTCCAAAAACGCATTATGGAGCAAGCCGAATGGAAGCTGCTGCCGGAAGCCGTGCGCCTGTTCTGCGAGGGCAGGCTCCGGGTGGAAGGCCGCACCGTTATCATCGAACAGGAGTGAAAAGTGCTATGAATGTTTACGAAATAAAGTCCATGGCCGAGCGCCTCAGCGGCAACACCTATCCCGGCCGGGGCATTGTGCTGGGCGTCACCCCCGACGGCAAGACCGCCGTGGCCGCCTATTTCATCATGGGACGCAGCGTCAATTCCCGGAACCGGGTCTTCGTTCAGGAGCCGGACGGCATCCGCACGGAAGCCTTCGACCCCAGTCTCATGAAGGACCCCCATCTGATCATCTACCACCCCGTCCGGGAAGCCGGGCAGGGTCTCATCGTCACCAACGGCGACCAGACGGACACCGTCTGGGAGTATCTTGCCAAGGGCGAGAGCTGGGAAGCCGCCCTGCGCACCCGTCAGTTTGAGGACGACGGTCCCAACTGGACGCCCCGCATTTCCGGCTTGCAGGCGGGGGACGGAAGCTATAAGCTGTCCATCCTGAAATCCGCCGACCCGGAGGGACGCAGCTGCGCCCGGTTCTTCTACGAGTACCCCGCCACCCCCGGTCTGGGTCACTTCCTGCACACCTACGTCTGCGACGGCAATCCCGTGATTCCCACCTTCCAGGGGGAGCCGGAGCGGGTCAGCATCCCCGGGGACATCGATGAATTCACCCGGGAGCTGTGGGAGAATCTGAACCCCGACAACAAAATTTCCCTGTTTGTGCGCTACACCGATCTGGAAACCCGGAAGTATCAGCAGAGGATCCTCAACAAGCATGTAAAGTAACACCGCGTGGAGGGAATGAACATGAAAGAATTTGAACTGAAATACGGCTGCAACCCCAATCAGAAGCCCGCGAAAATCTACATGGCGGACGGCTCCGAGCTGCCCATCACCATTCTGAACGGCCGCCCCGGCTACATCAATTTTCTGGACGCCCTCAACTCCTGGCAGCTTGTAAAGGAGCTGAAGGAGGCCACGGGCATGGTCGCCGTGACGTCCTTCAAACACGTCTCCCCCACCTCCGCCGCCGTGGGAAAGGTACTGCCCGAGAACCTGAAAAAGGCGTGCTTCGTGGATGACGTTCCCGAGCTGGACGACAGCCCCCTCGCCTGCGCCTACGCCCGGGCAAGAGGCACCGACCGGATGTGCTCCTTCGGCGACTGGGTCGCCCTGTCCGACGTGTGCGACGTGACCACCGCGAAGCTCATCGCCCGGGAGGTCTCCGACGGCGTCATCGCCCCCGGCTACACGGAGGAAGCCCTGGCCATCCTGAAAACCAAGCGCAAGGGCGGCTACAATGTAGTAGCCATTGACCCCGACTACGTTCCCGCTGAGCAGGAGACGAAGCAGGTCTTCGGCATCACCTTCCAGCAGGGGCGGAACAACTTCAAGATCGGCGAGCATCTGCTCCGGAACATCGTCACCAAGAACAAAGACCTGCCCGAATCCGCCAAGATTGACCTGATCGTGGCGCTGATTACCCTGAAATACACCCAGTCCAACTCCGTGTGCTTCGCCTATGACGGGCAGGCCGTGGGCGTGGGCGCGGGTCAGCAGTCCCGCATCCACTGCACCCGGCTGGCCGGCTCCAAGGCCGACACCTTCTTCCTGCGCCAGCACCCCAAGACCCTGTCCCTGCCCTTCCGCGCCGACCTCGGCCGCCCCAACCGGGACAACGTGATCGACGGCTACATCAACGGCAACGAGGAGGATGTCTGCGCCGACGGCATCTGGCAGAACTACTTCACCCGCCAGCCCGACCGGCTGACGGAAGAAGACAAGCGGGAATTCCTGTCCGGGTTTGACGGCGTTTCCCTCGGCTCCGACGCCTTCTTCCCCTTCCCCGACAACATCAAGCGCGCCAAGGCCTCCGGCGTCAAGTACATCGCCCAGCCCGGCGGCTCCATCCGGGACGATCTGGTCATCGAGGAATGCGATAAAGATGGTATGGTCATGGCCTTCACCGGTATGCGGCTGTTCCACCACTAAAGGAGGCGCATCCATGAAACTGTTAGTCGTAGGCGGCGGCGGACGGGAACACGCCATCATCAAAAGCCTGAAAAAGAATCCCGAGGTCACGGAGATTTTTGCCCTCCCCGGCAACGGCGGCATTGCGGCGGACGCGGTGTGCGTCCCCATCGGCGCTACGGAAATCGACAAGATCGTCGCCTTTGCCCAGGAGAAAAAGATAGATTACGCCGTGGTCGCGCCGGACGATCCCCTGGTGCTGGGCTGCGTGGACGCGCTGGAAGCGGCTAAAATTCCCTGCTTCGGCCCCCGCGCCCGGGCCGCCATCATTGAGGGCAGCAAGGTCTTTTCCAAGAATCTCATGAAAAAATACGGCATCCCCACCGCCCGGTACGAGGTTTTTAGCGACATGGCCGCCGCCCTTGCCTATCTGGACACCGCTCCCATCCCCACCGTCATCAAGGCCGACGGTCTGGCGCTGGGCAAGGGCGTCATCATCGCCCAGACCCGTGAGGAGGCCAAGGCCGCCGTCCGGGACATGATGGAAAATCATGTTTTCGGCAAGTCCGGCGACCACGTGGTCATCGAGGAATTTCTCACCGGCCCGGAGGTCTCCGTGCTGGCCTTCACCGACGGCAAGGTGGTCAAGCCCATGGTGTCCTCCATGGATCACAAGCGGGCGGGGGACGGGGATACCGGCCTGAACACCGGCGGCATGGGCACCGTCGCCCCCAACCCCTACTACACCCCGGCCATCGCCGAACGGTGCATGAAGGAAATTTTCCTGCCCACCGTCGCCGCCATGAACAGCGAAGACCGCACCTTTCAGGGCTGCCTTTACTTCGGCCTGATGCTCACCCCCGACGGCCCCAAGGTCATTGAGTACAACTGCCGCTTCGGCGACCCGGAGACCCAGGTGGTGCTGCCCCTGCTGGAAAGCGATCTGCTGACCGTCATGCAGGCGACAACCAACGGCACGCTGGCGGATACGGAGGTTCGCTTCTCCGATCAGTACGCCTGCTGCGTCATCACCGCCTCCGCCGGATATCCCGTCAGCTACAAGAAAGGCTTCGAGATCACCATGACCCCGGAAGCCGCCGCCCACACCTATGTTGCAGGCGCGAAGCTGGAAAATGGGAAGCTTCTGACCTCCGGCGGCCGGGTCACCGGCACCACCGCCGTGGCCGGTTCTCTGGCAGACGCCATCCGGGAAGCCTACCGCCTTGCAAGCGGCGTGCAGTTTGAAAACGCCTACCGCAGAAGCGACATCGGCCAGCGCGCTCTGCAAGCCTAAAAGCCGTTAAAAATTCTGAATAAATCAGATCAGGAGGAAATAACCCCATGGTTTATCGGGTATTTGTAGAAAAAAAGGAAGGTCTGGACAACGAAGCCAAGGGTCTGCTGAACGAGGCCAGGAACCTTCTCGGCATGGAGCGGCTGGAAAACGTCCGGCTGTTCAACCGATACGACGCGGAAAACATCACGGAAGACCTGTTCCGGTACGCCGTAAAGACAGTCTTCTCCGAGCCGCAGCTGGATACCGCTTCTCCCTCCGTCCAACTCCCCGGCGCTTACGTTTTTGCCGTGGAGGCGCTGCCCGGCCAATTCGACCAGCGGGCGGATTCCGCCGCCCAGTGCATCCAGATCATCTCCCAGGGCGAGCGTCCCCTCATCCGCACCGCCAAGGTCTACGCCCTGTATGGCGCACTGACGGACGGGGATATCCGGGAATTCAAGAAATACGTTATTAACCCGGTGGAATGCCGGGAAGCGTCCCTGGACGTGCCGGAGACTCTCGCCATCCGCTACGACATCCCTACAGAGGTGGCGACCCTGACCGGCTTCACGAAACTGAGCCGGGAGGAACTGGCGGACTTTATCGCGAACTACGGCCTTGCCATGGACTTGGACGACATCGTCTTCTGCCAGTCCTATTTTCAGAAGGAAGGCCGCGACCCCACCATCACGGAAATTCGCATGATCGACACCTACTGGTCGGATCACTGCCGCCACACCACCTTCGGCACCATTCTCGACCACGTGACCTTTGAGGACGCTCTGCTGCAAAAGACCTACGAGGACTATCTGGAAACCCGGAACACCCTGGGGCGCAGCGAGAAGCCCATCTGCCTGATGGACCTCGCGACCATCGCCGTCAAGCATCTGAAGGCCACGGGGAAGCTTCCCAAGCTGGACGAGAGCGAGGAGATCAACGCCTGCACGGTGAAGATGGATGTCACCGTGGACGGCGTTACCGAGCCGTGGCTGCTGCTCTTTAAGAACGAGACCCACAACCACCCCACGGAGATCGAACCCTTCGGCGGCGCGGCCACCTGCATCGGCGGCGCCATCCGCGACCCCCTGTCCGGGCGGAGCTACGTCTACGGCGCCATGCGCGTCACCGGCGCGGCCGATCCCCTGACCCCCGTGTCCGAGACCATCCCCGGCAAACTGCCCCAGCGGAAGATCGTCACCACCGCCGCCGCGGGCTATTCCTCCTACGGCAACCAGATCGGCCTTGCCACCGGCATTGTGGATGAGATCTATCATCCCGGCTACGCCGCCAAGCGCATGGAGATCGGCGCGGTCATCGCCGCCGCCCCCGCGGAAAATGTCCGCCGGGAGCGCCCCGACCCCGGCGACGTGGTCATCCTGCTGGGCGGCAACACCGGCCGGGACGGCATCGGCGGCGCGACGGGTTCCTCCAAAGCCCACACCCAGCAGTCCGTGGAAACCTGCGGCTCCGAGGTGCAGAAGGGCAACGCCCCCGAGGAGCGGAAGCTCCAGCGCCTGTTCCGCAATGGCGAGGCATCCCGCCTTATCAAGCGCTGCAACGACTTTGGCGCAGGCGGCGTGTCCGTGGCCATCGGCGAGCTGGCCGACGGTCTGGAGATCGACCTGAACGCCGTTCCCAAGAAGTATGAGGGTCTGGACGGCACCGAGCTTGCCATCTCCGAATCCCAGGAGCGGATGGCCGTGGTGGTGGAAGCGAAGGACGCGGCGCGGTTCCTGGAGCTGGCCGCTACGGAAAACCTGAACGCCGTCCCCGTGGCCGTGGTCACGGAAAGCCCCCGTCTGGTGATGAACTGGAACGGCAAAAAAATCTGCGACATCAGCCGGGAATTCCTGAACTCCAACGGCGCGGCCAAGCATATGGATGCCGCTGCCGAAAAGGCGCAGAGCTACGGCAAGACCGTCACCGGCGATTTTGCGGTGAACTTCCTCGCCGTGGCTTCCGACCTGAACGCCTGCTCCAAGCGGGGTCTGTCCGAGCGGTTCGACTCCACCATTGGCGCAGGCACCGTGCTGATGCCCTTCGGCGGAAAATACCAGCTCACCCCTGTGCAGGCCATGGTGCAGAAAATCTCCGTGGAGAAGAAGCACACCGACGACTGCTCGTTCATGGCCTTCGGCTATAACCCCTTCATCACCTCCGCTTCCCCCTATCACGGCGCGTATCTGGCTGTGGTGGAGTCCGTGTGTAAGCTGATCGCCTCCGGCGCTTCCTTTGAGGACACCTATCTGACCTTCCAGGAGTATTTTGAGCGTCTCGGCAAGGATCCCAAGCGCTGGGGCAAGCCCCTTGCCGCGCTGCTGGGCGCGTTCCGGGCGCAAATGGAGCTGGGCATTGGCGCCATCGGCGGCAAGGACTCCATGTCCGGCTCCTTCGAGAAGCTGGACGTGCCGCCCACGCTGGTCTCCTTCGCCGTCACCACCGGCAAGACCGGCGAGGTCGTCTCTCCCGAATTCAAGGCCGCGGGTCACAAGGTCTGCCTGCTGACCCCCGCCTACGACGAAAACGGCCTGCCCGAAACCGCTTCCCTGCTGGAAACCTTCGGCACCGTCACCGAGCTTCTTCGCAGCGGCAAGGCCGTGGCCGCCTACACTCCCGGCATGGGCGGCATTGCGGAAGCCGTGATGAAAATGGGCTTCGGCAACGGCTTCGGCTTCGCCTTCGACGACGCATGCTCCCTGGACGAGCTGTTCGGCTACGCCTACGGCAGCTTCGTGCTGGAAATGGCGAGCGGCACCGTGGGCAAAGTCCTGGGCGTCACCACCGCCGACGGCAGCTTCTCCTATCGCGGCGAAGTCCTGTCCCAAGCCCAGGTTCTCAGCGCCTACGAAAACAAGCTGGAATCCGTCTACGCCTGCAACATCCCCACCCCGGCACAGAGCATGGAGACCTTCTCCTACGTGGCTGCCCAGCGGAAAGCTCCCGCTGTCAAGGTGGCAAAACCCAAGGTTCTGATCCCCGCCTTCCCCGGCACCAACTGCGAATACGACTCCGCCAAGGCCGTCCGGGACGCGGGCGCGGAACCGGAGATCATCGTCATCAACAACCTGAGCGCCGACGGCATTGCCCGCAGCGTGGAGCGGTTCGCGGAGGAGCTGAAAACCGCCCAGATGGTGTTCATCCCCGGTGGCTTCTCCGGCGGCGACGAGCCGGACGGCTCCGGCAAGTTCATCACCGCGTTCTTCCGCAACGCTGCCGTCAAGGAGGGCGTCACCGCCCTTCTGGAGCAGCGGGACGGCCTGATGTGCGGCATCTGCAACGGCTTCCAAGCGCTGATCAAGCTGGGATTAGTACCCTACGGCAAGATCATCGACACCGACGAGACCTGCCCCACCCTGACCTTCAACAACATTTCCCGCCACCAGAGCCGCATCGTCCGCACCCGGGTCGCCTCCAACAAGTCCCCCTGGCTGGCGCTGACCAACGTGGGCGACGTGTACAGTGTCCCCATTTCCCACGGCGAGGGCAAGTTCCTTGCCTCCGAGGAACTGATCCGCCAGCTGGCGGCCAATGGCCAGATCGCCACCCAGTACGTTGACCTGGAGGGCAACGCCACCGCCGACGTTCACTTCAACCCCAACGGTTCTCTGTACGCCATCGAGGGCATCACCTCCCCCGACGGCCGGGTCTTCGGCAAAATGGGCCATAGCGAGCGCATCGGCTCCGGCCTGTACAAGAACGTCCCCGGCGAGTACAACATCCGCATGTTCGAGGCGGCGGTCAAATACTTTAGATAACTCCTCTTCCTCCATAAAGGCGCTGTCTCACAGCTTGGTGAGACAGCGCCTTTTAGAATTTATGCCGGGTCCCCGCTCTCGGACAGCTCGCGGTAGGTCTGCCGGATAAAGAAAACCGCGATGATGAATGTCAGCAGATCCGCCGCCGGGAACGACCACAGCAGGCCGTCCAGCCCGAAGAAAACCGGAAGGATCACAGGCAGAAACACGCCGAAAATGATCTCGCGGGTAAGGGAGACCACGGTGGACGCGAACGCCTTGCCCAGCGCCTGCAAATAAATGAAGGTTCCCTTGTTCAGTGTCGCCAGCGGCATCAGGCACAGGTAGACCCGGAAGCATTTCACGGTAAAGTCCGCGTAATAGGCGCTTTCGTTTGCCGCGCCGAACAGCATGGCGATTTGCAGGGGGAACCCTTCCACGATCACCAGTGCAACGGCACCGACGATGAACTCCGCCAGCAGCAGCCGAGAAAACAGCGCCTTTGCGCGGTCTTTCTTCTTCGCGCCGACGTTATACCCGGCAATGGGGATGCACCCGGCGGCCATACCAATGGCAATGGAAATAGCGATCTGAAAGAACTTCATGACGATACCCAGGACGGCAAGGGGGATCTGCGCATACTCCGGCTGCCCGAAAATCGGGTCTTTTGCGCCGTATTTCATGCACATATTCTGCACGGCCGCCATGGAGATGACCAGGGAAATCTGGGCAAGGAAGCTGGTCAACCCCAGCATCAGGAACTTTGGGACCAGCTTTCCGTCCAGTCGGAAGCTGCTTCTTTCCAACGTAATGACCTTCATGTGCCGCAGATACCAGATGGAGAGCGCCGCCGTCAGCACCTGACCAATCACGGTAGCCACCGCCGCGCCCATCATGCCC
>CAKTKX010000034.1 GCA_934572365.1 uncultured Oscillospiraceae bacterium | reverse complement strand
CTGGATGTGCCGGAAGGGGAGATCGTGACCCTGATCGGCGCCAACGGCGCGGGCAAAAGCTCCACCCTTCGCGCCATCGCGGGGCTGGTGAAGCCCTCCGCGGGAAAGATCTCCTTCCTGGACGAGGACATCACCGGCATGGATTCCAGCCTGATCGTGTCCAAGGGCATCACGCTGGTACCGGAAGGACGGCGGATTTTCCCGGACATGACGGTGCTGGAAAACCTGAAAATCGGCGCTTACCTGCGCAAGGACGATCTGACCGAGGACTTAAACTGGGTCTTTGACCTGTTCCCCCGGCTGAAGGAGCGCTCCTGGCAGGCGGGCGGCACCCTGTCCGGCGGCGAGCAGCAGATGCTGGCGGTCGGTCGCGCGCTCATGAGCCGCCCCAAGGTCATTATGATGGACGAGCCGTCTCTGGGACTGGCGCCCATCATCGTCAAGGGTATTTTCGAGATCATCAAGGAGATCAACAAGCAGGGCGTGACGGTTCTGCTCATCGAGCAGAACGCCAACATGGCGCTGAAAACCGCCAATCTCGGCTATGTCATGGAGACCGGCCGAATCACCCTCCACGGCAGCGGCGAGGAGCTGCTGGCCAACGAGGCAGTGAAGGCGGCCTACCTCGGCACGTAATCAGGAAATAGTGCAGTCGGGCTTCCGGAGCGGTACGCGCCGGAAGCCCGGCTATTTCTGTCTGCGCAAAAATTTTTTATAATGGGGATTGACATTTCCGAGATATGTGCTATTATATCGATAGTAATATATCGGTACGGAAATACCGATAATCAATATTCGGAAAGGTCGATTTTTATGGATAAAACATATGCACCTGTAACCACCGCCCAGGAACTGACCGAAGCATTGGCAAAGTGCCGCGCGGCACAGGAGAAATTTGCCACTTATACCCAGGAGCAGGTGGATAAAATTTTTCTGGCTGCCGCTACCGCTGCCAACCAGATGCGCATTCCCCTGGCCAAGCAGGCCGTAGCCGAAACCGGCATGGGCGTGGTGGAGGATAAGGTTATCAAGAACCACTATGCCGCCGAATATATTTACAACGCCTACAAGGATTCCAAGACCTGCGGCGTCATTGAGGAAGACACGGCCTACGGCATTCAGCGCATTGCCGAGCCCATCGGCGTTATCGCGGCGGTCATTCCCACCACGAACCCCACCTCCACCGCCATTTTCAAGACCCTGATCTCCCTGAAGACCCGCAACGGCATCATCATCAGCCCCCATCCGAGAGCGAAGGGCTGCACCATCGCCGCCGCTCGGGTGGTTCTGGAAGCGGCGGTTGCCGCCGGTGCGCCGGAAGGCATCATCGCGTGGATCGACCAGCCATCTCTGGAGCTGACCAATCAGGTGATGCGGGAGGCCGACCTGATCCTCGCCACCGGCGGCCCCGGCATGGTGAAGGCGGCTTACTCCTCCGGCAAGCCCGCTCTGGGCGTTGGCCCCGGCAATACCCCCGCCGTGATCGACGACAGCGCCGATATTCTGCTGGCGGTTTCCTCCGTCATCCATTCCAAGACCTTTGACAACGGCATGATCTGCGCCTCCGAGCAGAGCGTGGTGGTGCTGGACAGCATCTACGACCGGGTCAAGGCGGAATTCGTCAAGCGCGGCTGCTACGTTCTGAACGCAGAAGAGATCGACAAGGTTCGCGGGACTATTTTGATTAACGGCGCGCTGAACGCCAAGATCGTGGGTCAGTCTGCCCACACCATCGCGGCGCTGGCGGGTGTCGATGTCCCCGAAACTACCAAAATCCTCATCGGTGAAGTGACTTCCACCGATCTCTCCGAAGCCTTTGCCCATGAGAAGCTGTCCCCCGTGCTTGCCATGTACCGGGCGTCCGACTTCACCGACGCCATGAACAAGGCGGACACCCTTGTCAAGGATGGCGGCTACGGCCACACAGCTTCCGTCTATCTGGACACGGTGAGCGGGAAGGAGAAGCTGGACGCCTTTGCGGAGAAAATGAAGGCCTGCCGCATTCTGGTGAATACTCCGTCCTCCCACGGCGGCATCGGCGACCTGTACAACTTCAAGCTGGCTCCCTCCCTGACGCTGGGCTGCGGCTCCTGGGGCGGCAACTCCGTTTCCGAGAACGTGGGCATCAAGCACCTGCTGAACATCAAGACTGTGGCAATTAGGAGGGAGAATATGCTCTGGTTCCGTGCGCCTGAAAAGGTTTATTTCAAGAAGGGCTGCCTGCCCGTGGCTCTGGCCGAGCTGAAAAATTATAAGAAGGCCTTTATCGTCACCGACGCCTTCCTGTACCAGAACGGCTACACCAAGCCGGTGGAGGAGAAGCTGGACGCCATGGGGATCACCCACACCACCTTCTACAACGTAGCCCCCGATCCCACCCTCGCCTGTGCCAGAGAGGGCGCGGCGCAGATGGCGGCCTTCAAGCCTGACCTGATCCTCGCCATCGGCGGCGGCTCCGCCATGGATGCGGGCAAGATCATGTGGGTGCTGTATGAGCATCCCGAGGCGGACTTCCAGGACATGGCCATGCGCTTTGTGGATATCCGCAAGCGTGTCTACACCTTCCCCAAGATGGGAGAGAAGGCGTATTTCGTCGCCATCCCCACCACCGCCGGTACCGGCTCCGAGGTGACCCCCTTCGCCGTCATCACCGATGAAACCACCGGCGTCAAGTATCCGCTGGCGGACTACGAGCTGCTGCCCAAGATGTCCATCGTGGACGCCGACATGATGATGAACGCCCCCAAGGGTCTGACCGCTGCCTCCGGCATCGACGCCGTGACCCACGCTCTGGAAGCCTACGCCTCCATGATGGCCACGGACTACACCGACGGTCTGGCGCTGCGGAGCCTGAAGCTGATTTTCGAGAACCTGCCCTCCGCCTATGAAAACGGTGGGAAGGATCCCAAGGCCCGTGAGAACATGGCGAACGCCGCCTGCATGGCCGGTATGGCCTTTGCCAACGCCTTCCTGGGCGTGTGCCACTCCATGGCGCACAAGCTGGGTGCGTTCCACCATCTGCCCCACGGTGTTGCCAACGCTCTGATGATCGACGAAGTCCTGCGCTTCAACGCCGCCGAGGTTCCCGCGAAGATGGGTACCTTCTCCCAGTACGACCATCCCCATACTCTTGCGCGGTACGCCGAGGTTGCCGACTACCTGAAGCTGGGCGGCGCCACGGACGAGGAAAAGCTGGAAAACCTGATCGCGGCCATCGACGAGCTGAAGGTCAAGATCGGCATCAAGAAGACCATCCGGGACTACGGCATTGACGAAATCGACTTCCTGAACCGGCTGGACAGCATGGTGGAGCAGGCCTTCGACGACCAATGCACCGGCGCGAACCCCCGGTATCCCCTCATGAGCGAGATCAAGCAGATGTACCTCAACGCCTACTACGGCACCGACGAGACAAAGTAAGGGAACGCTTTTCTTCCCCAAATAACAAGCAAAGGAGCACATCCTGCCTGAGAAATCAGGTTGGATGTGCTTCTTTATTCCTATGGAAAGGATAATATTTTACAAATCGCCTTGAATCTTTTGTGCAGATATGATACCATAGTTTTGCCAAACAAGTTGAATATTCATTTAGAGTTTAGAGTAGTTCTCCACATAGGGGTACTATGCCCTTTTCACACCCATTTTTTGAATTTGGTAAAAACGCAAATTCCGTGAAGTGGGTACGTGGGGGTTTACTCTCGCTCTATTTCAACTTGTTTGGCGACAATTGGAGTCTGCGTTTTTCAGTGCGCCGACTTCGGTTGGCGCACTTTTTTTTATTTTTCTACACAAAGAAAGGGGTAAAACACATGGCATTTCTGTATTTCCTGTATTTTCTGATTTTAGCGGCTTTCATCGTCCTCGACTATTTCATTGCCAAATGGTTCTTTGAAGCTGCCGAAGAAAAAGGCTATCACAACAAAAAGTATTTTTGGATTTGCTTCTGGCTTGGCTGGATGGGCTGGATTTTGGTTTGCGCGCTGCCCGATCGCGGGAACACCACGCAGGTGCGTCCCGACGAGCTTCCCAATCTTTAAGGAGGTTTCGACATGAGTGAACGATATAGCAAGCTCTTTTCTCTGCCCGAAAATCTTTACACTACCGGAGCGCCCGTCGTCATTGCGGCGGGTGCATTGCTGAAAGACAGTCAGACGGGAAACGTTCTCGCGCAATTAAAGCTGCAAAATATCAACTCTCAGACAATCAAGGCGGCCACGGTTCAGATTTTCCCGATGGACACCACCGGCGAAGCCATCGCCGAAAACACGACCTACCAATATCTTGATCTGAGCGCGGGGCGGGACACATTCTTTGGGCAAAAAACGGCGATTCCCCTGCCCAATGCCGCTACCCGTTCTTTCTCCGTGATCGTTAGCGAAGTCATTTTCCTGGACAACACGAAATGGATTGCTGACGGAAAAGAATGGCGTCCCCTAAAAAAGCCGGCATCAATCGGCTGGGGCGATCCTGAACTGGTAAAGCAATTCCATTGTGATTATGGTGAACACAGCAATAACATGCTTTTGGAGGACGATGACCTCTGGATTTGCGTTTGCGGGGCAATCAATCGCAGCGGGGAAACCTGCTGTCACCGGTGCCGCCAAACCCTGGATAGTCTTCGGGCTTTCAACATTGAGAATCTGCGCAAGCGGAAAGACGAAAGGCTGGCGCTGGAAGCGTCCGCTGCCGAAAAGAGACGTTCGGAAGAAAAGCAGCGCAATCTCCGCATTGCAAAAATAGCGCCTATTGTTCTCGTGGCCATTGCTGTTCTCTGCGTCGCCATTCATTTTGCAAGCAGCGCAGTTAAGAAGAATAACGCGTATAACAGCGCTGTTTCGCTTATGGAGCAAGGGGAATATGGGCAGGCTTCTGCTCTTTTCCAGGAACTGGGAGACTATAAGGACAGCGGCGCTCAGCTTGAGAAAATCACTGCCAAATACGACGAAGCCTGCGGCAAAATGGAAAATGGCGAATATGACGGTGCCATTGATATTCTGGAAAAAATGGGAGATTTTCTTGACAGCCAGTCTTTGATAGATGCCGCCAAGTATGCAAAGGAGTTCACCGAAAGCAGCCTATATGCGGACATCAAGAGCTTCGAGACGGAGAACCAGCCATTTTTCGAGATACATTACGATGCAAAAAACTATCAGCTTATTGTTGATATTTTCGGAGATTCCAACGGAAACTCCGGGCATATTATTCTGGATGAAGCCACTACGGCTCAGATCCAGGAGGTCGCCGACACCTGGGTAGAGTTTTTTGATGACTGGATTCAGGATTATGCGTATTGGTCGGTTAAAACGACTGTAAATATGTGCTCTGGCACGAAGGCAGACCGCGAGATTCTCGTGTCCTCTCCGAAGGCAGATTGAGCCGGTCGCAAATCCTTCTTCCGGGTTTTTCCGCATACCGAAAACCGCAGGTTCAGGCGACAGCCTGAACCTGCGGTCATTTTGAAATTATTTCCATCTTTCCTGTCAATACTAAGGAAAAAGAAGTTGATTTCATAGGGTCAATCTGGACGGACAATCTGCGGATGTCCTGATCATCGACAACCCTTCCACGAAAAATCTGCGGGGCGAGTGCGTATCTTTTGCGACTTTCCTCTTGTTTTTTTCTCCATGTGCGGTTATAATAATCGAAGATAAAAACAAGGAGGTCATTTTCATGGCTGTAAAAATTGAAAAGGATACCATCATCGGGGACGTTCTGGACATCGCGCCCCAGTCCGCGCCCCTGTTCTTCGCCATCGGTATGCACTGCCTGGGCTGCCCCTCTTCCCGGGGCGAGACCGTTGAGGAAGCCTGCATGGTTCACGGCGTGGACTGCGAGCCGTTCCTCGCCCAGCTGAACAATTTCCTGGAAGCCTACGAGGCCAACGAAGCCGCGAAGCAGAACGGATAAAATACCGGCAGCGCCATCCCGGACAATTGCCGGGATGGCTTTTTTCGTATAGAAGGAGGGACGCCCGTGAAAATTCCCCTTTCCAACCGCCTTCTGGCCTGCTGCGGCTATGTACAGCCCGGCGACCGGGTGGCGGACGTGGGCTGTGACCACGGATATCTCGGCATTTACCTTCTGAAAAACGGCATCGCCAGCGCGGTCATTGCCTCCGACGTCCGGGAAATGCCCCTGCAAAGCGCCATCCGCAACGCGAAAAAATACGGCGTGGAGGAGCACATGTCCTTCTACCTGTCCGACGGCATCCGCGATGTCCCCCGGGAATTTGACTGCATGGTCTGCGCGGGGATGGGGGCGGACACCATGATATCCATTCTGGACGCCGCGCCCTGGCTGAGAAGCGAACGCTACCGCCTGATTCTCCAATGCCAGAGCAAGCGGCCGGAGCTGCGCCGGTATCTGTACCGTCAGGGCTACGCCATCCGCCGGGAGACGCTGGCGAAGGACGGAAAATTCATCTACCCCGTCATGGAAGTGGTCTATGCCCCCGGGGAGACGCTGACCGAGGGCGAATATTACATCACCCCGGCGCTGCGGCGCAGCGGCAGCGAGTTGCTCCCGGCCTTCCGGGAGGGCGTCCTTTCCGGCCTTCGCAAGACCGTTGCGGGGCTGTCCGGCGGGGACGTGGATAAATACAGGCACTACAAAGCGATTCTGGAGGAACTGACCCATGACGACCGTAGCTGACATTCTCAAATACGTAGAAACCCTTGCCCCAACCTACATGAAAATGGACTGGGACAATGTGGGGCTGCTCTGCGGCAGCCGGGAGACCCCCGTTACCAAGGTTCTCGTGGCGCTCGACCCCTTCGAGGGCGTGTGCCGGGAGGCGGCGGCGTGGGGTGCGGAGCTGATCGTCACCCATCATCCGATCATTTTCGACCCGCTTAAATCCGTGACGGAGGAAACGACCATCGGCCGGAGCATCATGACCCTTTGCCGCCACGGCATCAGCGCTGTCAATGCCCACACCAATCTGGACTGCGCCCCGGGCGGTGTAAACGATGTGCTGGCGGCTACGCTGGGACTGAAGGTTGTGGAGACCATCCCGCCCTTCTTCCGGGACAATCAGGGACGGCAGTGGGGCCTTCTGCGCCGGGGCAGGGTAGAGGAGCAGCCTCTTTCCCAATTTCTGGAAACGGTCAAGGGCAGCCTGAACGCCGAGGGACTGCGCTATGTGGACGGCGGCAAGCCGGTTCGCCTGGTGGCGGTGGGCGGCGGGCATTGCTCCGACGAGCTGATGAGCGCCTTCGAGGCCGGGTGCGACACCTTCGTCACCGCGGACATCAAGTACAATGACTTCTGGGACGCCCAGGCGCTGGGGATGAATCTGATCGACGCGGGGCATTTTGCCACGGAGAACCCCGTCGTGGCCGTGCTGGCGGAGAAAATCGCCGCCGCGTTCCCGGAGGTTCAGGTGAAAATTTCCGAAACCCACCGGGACTGCATGAAATTCCGGTAAGAAAGTGTTGATTTTTGCCGCGGATTCTGATAAAATAGATGGGATTTTTGAATATACTCGCTGAAGGGAAGATATACCTATGTCCGGACATTCCAAATGGCATAACATCCAGAAAACCAAGGGCGCGCAGGACGCCAAGCGCGCGGCAGCCTTCACCAAGATTGCCAAGGAGCTGATCGTCGCGGTGAAGGAGGGCGGCAGTGCAGACCCCGCCTATAACTCCCGCCTGGCCACCGTCATCACCAAGGCCAAGGCCGCCAACATGCCCAACGACAACATCAAGCGCTGCCTGGAAAAGGCGGCAGGCGCGGGCGGCGACAACTACGAGACCATCACCTACGAGGGCTACGGCCCCGGCGGTGTGGCGGTGATCGTGGAGACCATGACCGACAACCGCAACCGCACCGCCGGTTCCATGCGCCACCACTTCGACAAGTTCGGCGGCAATCTGGGCGCGACGGGCTGCGTCAGCTGGTCCTTCGACAAGAAGGGCGTGCTGGTGATCGACAACGAGGACGGCGACTACGAGGAAGACCAGGTCATGATGGACGCCATGGACTGCGGCGCGGATGATTTCGAGGCCGAGGACGACGTGTTCACCGTGTACACCGACCCCGACGATTTCAACGCCGTGGCCGACGCCATGACGCAGAAGGGCTACAGCTTCGTATCCGCCCAGATCGAAATGGTACCCCAGAACTACCAGAAGCTCACCGACCCGGAGCAGATCTCCCTGATGGAGAAGCTGCTGGACATCATGGACGACGACGACGACGTCCAGAACGTCTGGCACAACTGGGACGAGGATTGAGGAAGAATGAAATGACCGCAGGTCCAGGCGATGGCTTGAACCTGCGGTTTCTTTAATTTATGGCAGCTTCCAGATAAGCATCCTCCTACGGCACTATCCTGCTTGTAAAAACGGGCAGTTAAATGTTTCGGAATTGGCAAGGGTTTGTGATTTGAGCAGGACGACGGTTTATAAATACCTTTCGCTTTTGGAAGGGTAAATTTTAAGGGAGCGGATTTTCGTCCGCCCCCGTTCCTTATTTCTCTCGTATCCCCGCAAGAATAATCATAATCAAAGAAGCTAAAACACCCGCAAGGGCTGTTCCCGATGTCCCCATATAGAGCACGCTAAGGGCAACAAACGAAAGAGTCAATGTTAGCACAAGTGCGATTAACGCAAATATGGCTTGCAGAATGTACCCCTTTTTGTTCGTTACGCTTTGATTTAACAGGCAGAACATGCCCTGATAAAGTGGCAAAGCTGCGGCATAGAAGAAGGGTACGCAACGTGCATAACTAACAACCTCTTCTCCAACTATGCTGTAACCGTTAACGTCCCTTGCTGATGCGAGTAATTCAAATGCCGTTGACCTCGAAAGATAGGGAATTCCGAATGCCAACGCCAAAACAATGGAAATGACAATGATAAACACTTTGGCACGCACTTTTGTGATTTTTTCAAGAATCGAGGGAAGAACGCACAACGCAATTAAGCCAACCATTAAAATGATAATGATATTAGGCTGAAATGCTCGACTTCCTTCGCTGAATGCACGCTTGCCATTTTCGCCAAGATGAATACTGCAAAGCGCGCCGAACATAACTGCGAGCAGTCTTGTAAAAACAAGTGCCTCCGCTGTTGCAATTAAGACGCCGGGAATACTCTTCTTACCGTTTGAAATAATACTATCCTTTGATACAATGGGTGTGTCATCCTTTTTTATAAGTACAGCATTACAATGAGGGCATATCTCAGTACGATCCGTAATCCGTTTTCCACAATTTGGGCAAGAAATCAGTGCCATGTTATTTTTCTCCGTTCTTTTCCAAGAGTAGTGTTAGAATGTCCTCAAGCTGCGATTGTACTTTCATATTGGGAAGCGCAATCACATAAAGCATTCCGAGTACACCGAAAAAGAAAACAAGTGCGAATGCGTGAGAATTTTCGTACCCTTTCTTAATCGCAATGCTGTTCATCAGCGCGGCAAACAGGAAATTCACAGCCAAATAAACCAATACCACCAAAGCATAGACCATCTTCTCTACCTCCTAAAATAAAAAGTGCGCAGCCGAAGTCAGCGCACCGAAAAACGCAGACTCCAATTGTCGCCAAACAAAAAACAACGAACGGGAGAAAACTCTCGATAGCTGCGGAAACTGCGTTTTTGCAATATTCAACAGCTATCATAAAAGAGCATAGAGACAAAACCCCCTATAAAATAGCGAGTTTCTCCGTAAATCGTTATTGTTTTCTGTTTGGCACTATCATCATACCACGTCAGCCTGTAAATATCAACTCTAATAATCTAAAATTTTCTCTTTCTTCTTTTCTTTTGGGAAGCACATCCTCATTTTCTTCATCAAAAACACCCCTAAAACAGCAAAAAAGGAAGCACATCTTGCCGAATTTCTTCGGCAGGACGTGCTTCCTTGTCTTATTTTTGCGAAAAGTGGGGTTTGAACTTTTGAGGTTCAAAAGTAGGGGTTTAACCTTACTTCTTCAGCGCTTCCTCAACAGCCACAGCCACGGAAACGGTAGCGCCGACCATGGGGTTGTTGCCCATGCCCAGGAAGCCCATCATTTCTACGTGGGCAGGCACGGAGGAGGAACCGGCGAACTGGGCGTCGGAATGCATACGGCCCATGGTGTCGGTCATGCCGTAGGAAGCGGGGCCGGCTGCCATGTTGTCGGGATGCAGGGTACGGCCCGTGCCGCC
>CAKTKX010000033.1 GCA_934572365.1 uncultured Oscillospiraceae bacterium | reverse complement strand
TTATTGGGAATGCAGTCTTCCGAGGTGTAGCCGGGAATCAGAAGATACTCGCTGAAGGTGTGGCTGGGTTCCGGGTAATAATACGCCATTGGGATAACCTCCTAAAGGAAATATATTTGATAAATTTATGGCTGCACCGCGCAATTCCACGAAGCAACTGCGCGGTGTTGTCTTACAATGTTTTCCTGTCCCCCGCGTCCAGAACCTCCACAACCTCTTTACCGGAGGAACTGAGGTTCTTGAAATTGCCCAGAATCTCGCTCACGGGATGGACGATGGCGAAGGTATGGGGATACTTGTGGACGATCTGGCTGACCAGCGCCACCTGGGTCTTGTTGACCACGCACAGAAGCACGCTGGTCTCCCGGCCGGAGTACATGCCCTTTGCGGGGAGGAAGGTCGCGGTGTGGTGGAGCTTCTTGATCAGCTCCTGAGAAACCTCCTGGGGGGAATTGGTGATGATCTCAAAGCAGATGGCCTCCCGGCCGGACTTCATCAGCCGGTCGCCCACCGTGGTGGACATGAAGGTATAGAGAATGCACAAAATCACCGGCTCCATCTGGCAGCCGTAGACAAAATAGCTGACGATGGCAATGGCGGAGTTAATGGCGAAGCTCATGCCGAAAAACGTCCGGTTGGGGCTGTGCTTGTGGACAATGGCGGAGATAAAATCCGTGCCGCCGGTATAGGCGCTGGCCTTGATGAGAATGGAGTACACAAAGCCCTGGATCACGCCCGCGACCATGGGTCCGAGAATTTTGCTGGTGCCGTTCTCCGTGACGTAGGCAAAGTCGGACAGATCCACCTTGTCCAGAATCAGCAGTCCCAGAGAGAAGGTGACCACATAGACCATGCTGCGGATGGCCATGGGCTTGCTGACCTCAATATAGCACCAAATTGCCAGAGGAATATTGATCAGCAGGCTCAGATACCCCACGCTGACGCCGGTGACATACTGGATCATGGTGCAGATGCCGTTGATGCCGGAGGGGGCGAACTGGTTGGGAAAAACGAACAGCTCGTAATTGACGGACGCCAGCAGCGCGATGAAGGCAATGACAAGATATGTCCAGACCTTTTTCATACCGAACTCCTATGAATCCTACGGCCATTGCCGGGTTCTTAATGTTCGATTTTAGCATAGTTTTGTCCACGGGTCAAGGTATAATTCGACGAAATTTTTCTTTCCGGGGAAAACAGATATGGGCGGGTTTCCTCTTTTTACGGACGATCAGATGTACTTTGTTTGATTTAGGATTCTTTTGGCGTCCCTTTCGGGAATTGATTGTATTTCAACAAAAAAACCTTGTTTTTTCTGTGGAAATGTGATAAAATTTAGGTTGAGAGATTATACGCAAAAATAGAGTGATTTCTACTTTTTTTACCTCAAAAGAGTTAGGAAAGCTCTGATTCAATTGGCAAGAGCTGACGGCGAGAGATCTTTATATATTTTCCGCTTTGGAAACCGCACAGCCGGTGGAAAAGATCCGCTGCTCAGCCGAAGACAATTGATTCAGAGATTTCCAAGGAAAGGAGCTGCCCTATGTATTCATCTGCCTATGTGTGGGCAAAGGTTTTAAGCCATATGGAAGAGCGGCTGGGGGCTGTCACCGTTTCGGCCTGGTTTGACGATGCCGAAGTGGTGGAGCTGAATGAAAATAACCTGATTCTGTATTCCCCCTCGGATTTCCGCCGGGAGATCATTCGCCGCCGCTGCACCGATTACATTCAGGACGCGCTGAAGGAAGTATTCAACTCCGACGCGAAGCTGATGGTCTTCGGCGACGAGGAGCTGGATGCCTTCAAGCAGAAGGGGAAAAGTGTTTCCTCCATGGATTTCAATCCTCAGTTTACCTTTGACAACTTCGTTGTCGGCCCCTCCAACCGCTTTGCCCACAGCGCGGCCATTGCCGTTTCCAAGACACCGGGGCAGGTGTATAACCCCCTGTTTCTTTACGGCCCGCCCGGCGTTGGCAAGACCCACCTGCTGTACGCCATCGCCAACGGCATCCGCAAGGAAAATCCCAACGCCAACATCGTCTACATCAAGGGCGACCAATTTACCAACGAGCTGATCGCCGCCATTCAGAACGGCAAAAATATCGAATTCCGCAGCAAATACCGGGAAGCCGACCTGTTCCTAATCGATGACGTGCAGTTCATCGCCGGTAAGGAATCCACCCAGGAGGAATTCTTCCATACCTTCAATAAGCTCTACGAGGAGCATAAGCAGATCGTCATGACCTCCGACCGCAAGCCCAGCGACATGCTGACCCTGGAAGATCGGCTGAAAACCCGGTTTGAATGGGGCTTGCTCGCGGACATTCAGCCGCCGGATTATGAGACCCGTATGGCCATTCTGAAAAACAAGGCGAAAAACCTGGGTCTGAACCTTTCCGATGACGTGTGCAACTACATCGCCATCAACGTCACCAACAACGTCCGGCAAATTGAGGGTACGGTCAAGAAAATCCTGGCCTACCGGGATCTCAACAACATGCCTCTGGATCTTCCCAATATTTCCCGGGCCATCGACGATATGTTCAAGAGCGAGGGCAACGCCCTGCCCACCCCCAGCCTGATCATCAGCCAGGTATGCAAGTTCTATTCCATCGACGAGGTCGTCCTTCGGGGTACCCAGAAGAACAAGGGTACCGCCGAGGCCAGACAGATCGCCATGTACCTGATTCGCAAGCTCACCAATCTGAGCCTTCCGGACATCGGCAAGGAATTTGCCCGGGATCACTCCACCGTATTGTACGCCATCCGGAAGGTCGAAGTCGCGCTGAAAAACGGGGACACCAACATGCAGAATAACATCCGGGACATCACCGCGAACATCAATTCCTGTCTGTAATTGCGCTCTCCTTTTTCTCCACAGCCCCTGTGGAATGTGGAAATGTAGGCTGTTGATAAATTGCACCCGTTTTCCCGTCTGACAGCCCCTGTGGAAAAAGGATCCGTTATTCACATTGGGCTGTGGATAAAAAATTCTTGCGCCCCTAAGCAAAAAGGGAGTTATCCACATAAATTTGTACTACCACTGTTATTACTACCTAAACCTATTGAAAGAGAAATATATTGAATAATATCAGAAAGAAAGGATTTTGACTATGCGTTTTACCTGTGAAAAAAATATGCTGGTCACGGGACTGAACATC
Source organism: uncultured Oscillospiraceae bacterium (assembly GCA_934572365.1). Taxonomy (GTDB): domain Bacteria; phylum Bacillota; class Clostridia; order Oscillospirales; family Oscillospiraceae; genus Faecousia. The sequence continues at coordinate 7,055 of CAKTKX010000033.1, read as the reverse complement.
GCAGGACGTACTGTCGCCCAGAAGAGCAGTCTTTCCGTCATTGAAGGAATCCTCTGCAAGGCCGGACAGGGACTGAGCCTCACCGGTTATAATATGGAAACCGCCATCACCTATGAGATCGATGCGGACGTGTCCGACATGGGGCAGTGCATCCTCCCGGCGAAGCTGTTCGGCGATATTATCCGCCGCCTGCCGGAGGGGTCGGTAACCGTGGTGGTGGACGAGAATTATAAGGTCTCCATCCGGGCGGGCTATGCTTCCTTTACCATTTCCGCCGAGTCCGCCGAGGATTATCCGGAGCTGCCGGATGTGGGCGACGGACGGGCAATCCATATTCCTCAGAATAAATTGAAAGAGCTGATTTCCAGCACCATTTTTGCCGTCAGCGAAAATCAGGGTCGCCCGATTCATACCGGCGTGAAGTTTGAGGTGACGGACGCCTCAATTACGGCCGTGGCCGTGGACGGCTTCCGGCTTGCCAGGCGCACCTTCCACCCGGAGGAGGGTACCGGACGGGAGATGAATTTCGTGGTTCCCGCCGCCGGACTTAAGGAAGTGGAAAAAATTCTCACGGACGTGGAGGATGACGCGGCCTTTACCCTGGGTACGAAGCACATTCTGTTCCAGGTGGGAAACGCCACGCTGGTGTGCCGGCTGCTGGAAGGAGAATTTCTGGACTGGCGGCGGGTGGTGCCGTCCAACTGCCCTATCAAAATGGTGGCAAATGTGGGTGATCTGGCATCTTCCGTGGAGCGTGTCGGCCTGATCGTGTCCGAAAAGTACAAAAGCCCCGTGCGCTGCGTGTTCGGCAACCAGGAGCTGCAGATGCGCACCAACACCACCATCGGCGCGGCGGAGGATCGCTGCTCCCTGGCCGGGGACGGGCAGGAGCTGGAAATCGGCTTCAACGTCCGGTATCTGGCGGAGGCGCTGCGGGTGATCCCCACGGAAGAGGTCACGCTGGAGCTGACCAACGGCCTAAGCCCCATCGTTCTGACCCCCGTGGATGAGAAGGAAGACTTTGCCTATATGGTGCTGCCGGTCAGAATTAAAAACGGCTAAAAAAGGAGTCGGCTTATGAAGGTAGTCGTCAAAAAGAAGGATAACGCCATTCCCGTGGCAATCACCACGGAGTATATCAAATTGCAGGACGCCATGAAGCTGGCGAACGCCGCGGAAACCGGCGGCGAAGCCAAGCTACTGATTCAGGACGGGCAAATCCTGGTCAACGGCGAGATCTGCCAGATGCGGGGAAAGAAGCTGCGCCCCGGCGACCGGTTTGTCTGCGACTCTCAGGCGTACCAGATCATCACCCATGAATCTGAATGAGCTGAAGCTCCGGTCTTTCCGAAATTATCAGGAAATCGCGGCGCAGTTTGACCCCGGCGTCAACCTGATCGTGGGGGACAACGCCCAGGGAAAAACCAACCTGCTGGAGGCTATCAGCTATCTTGGCAGCGGGAAAAGCTTTCGGGCGCAGAAAACCTCGGAAATGGTGCGTTTTGCGGAAGATTTCGGAGAAATCGACGGCGCGGTCTTCTCCCAGGAGCGGCAGCAGAGCATCCGATGGATTCTGTTTCCCGGCTCCCGCCCCAGGCAGCTGTGGCTCAACGGGGCGAAGAAGAAAACCGCCGGGGAAATCGCCGGGGTGCTGCCCACGGTGCTGTTCTGCCCGGAAGACCTGATGATCCTGAAAATGGGCGCAAGTCAGCGGCGGCGGTTCGGCGATCAGGCGCTGTGCGCCCTCCGGCCGAATTACGACGCGGCCTTGACGGAGTACAACCGGATTTTGGAGCAGAAGAGCCGCATTCTGAAAGACCACTTTGAAAATCCCGGCATTTTGGAAATTTTGCCGGAATACAATACCAGATTGTGTCAGGTGGGCGCGCTGCTGATCTCCTACCGGGCGCGGTTTTACGACAGTCTGGGAAAGGCTGCGGCCAATTACCATAACCAATTTTCCGGGGGAGCGGAGGACTTTACCCTCAGCTACAAGACCGTCTCCACGGTGATTGACCCCTTCGCCCCTGTCCCGGAGCTGACCCAGAATTTGCTGGATCATCTGCAAAGCCACAGCCGGGCGGAGCTGGAAACGGCCCAGTGCCTGACAGGCCCCCACAAGGACGATTTTGCCGTGAGCCTGTCCGGCATCGACCTGAAGGCCTACGGCTCTCAGGGGCAGACCCGGACGGCGGCCATCAGCTTAAAGCTTGCCCAACGGGAGTTGATGGCGCGGGAATGGGGCGAAGAGCCGGTTCTGCTGCTGGACGATGTGCTGTCCGAGCTTGACCCCGGGCGGCAGGACTTTGTACTGAATAAAATCGTCTCAGGTCAGGTGTTCATCACCTGCTGCGAACCGGGACGGTTCACCAAGTTGGGAAGAACGATTCAGATAGAAAACGGAAGCATTGTTGAATAAGAGCATATCACGCAGGAGGGCATATATGTCTGACGAAACGAAAGTAACACAGGAATACGGCGCGGAGCAGATTCAGGTTCTGGAGGGTCTGGAAGCGGTGCGGAAAAGACCCGGTATGTATATCGGCTCTACCTCCTCCTCCGGTCTGCACCACCTGGTCTATGAGATCGTGGACAACGCCATCGATGAGGCGCTGGCCGGATACTGTAAGCATATTACCGTGACCATCAATCCCGGCAACTCCATCACCGTCACCGACGACGGCCGGGGTATCCCCGTGGACATCCAGCCCCAGACCGGACGTCCGGCTCTGGAGGTCGTGTATACCGTGCTGCATGCCGGCGGCAAATTCGGCGGCGGCGGCTATAAGGTTTCCGGCGGCCTGCACGGCGTGGGCGCGTCCGTCGTCAACGCTCTGAGCCAGTGGCTGCGGGTGCGGGTTCACAAAAACGGCAATATCTACGAAATGAAATTTGCCCGGGGCAATATCACCCAGGAGATGAAGATCGTCGGCAAGACCGACAAGACCGGCACGGAAGTCACCTTCCAGCCAGACCCGGAGATGTTCGACAGTCTGGTCTACGACTACGAAGTTCTCCACGAGCGGATGCGGGAGGAAGCCTTCCTGAACGCGGGTCTGACCATCACAATCACCGACGACCGGGACGACGAAAAGCAAATCACCGAGACCATGTGCTATGAGGGCGGCATCCGGGAGTTTGCCGTCTGGTGCAACCGGAACAAGACGCCCCTGTGCGAGGACGTTATTTATATGAGCGGCAGCAAGGGCGACGCCTCCGCGGAAATCGCCGTGCAGTATAACGACGGCTACAACGAATTTCTGCTGTCCTTCGCCAACGACGTGCGCACGCCGGAGGGCGGTATGCACGAGACCGGCTTCAAGACCGCGCTGACCCGGGTGCTCAACGCCTACGGCGTGAAAAACGGGATCATCAAGGGCGACGACAAGGTTTCCGGCGAGGACTGCCGGGAGGGCATCACCGCCATCATTTCCGTCAAGCTCACCGACGCACAGTTCGAGGGTCAGACCAAGGCCAAGCTGGGCAACGCCTATATCCGTACTCTGGTCGATCAGGTGGTGAACGACCAGCTGACCACCTATTTTGAGGAACACCCCGCGGTAGCCAAGGCCGTGCTGGACAAGGCCATGATGGCCAACCGCGCCCGGGAGGCCGCCCGGAAGGCCCGGGAATCCATCCGCCGCAAGACGGGACTGGAATCCGGCCAGATGCCCGATAAGCTTCAGGACTGCAACGAGCGGGACGCCAGCCTCTGCGAAATCTACATCGTGGAGGGCGACAGCGCAGCCGGCTCCGCCATTCAGGGGCGGGACTCCCGGTTCCAGGCAATCCTGGCCATGTGGGGCAAGATGCTCAATGTGGAAAAAGCCCGGGCGGACAAGATTTACGGCAACGACAAGCTGTATCCCCTGATCGTGGCGCTGGGCGCGGGCATCGGGGACGAATTCGACATTGAAAAGCTCCGGTATCACAAGGTCATCATCATGGCCGATGCGGATGTGGACGGCGCCCATATCCGCACGCTGCTGCTGACCTTCTTCTTTAGATATATGCGGCCGCTGATTGAGCATGGCTACGTCTACTCCGCCGTGCCGCCCCTGTACAAGCTGACCCGGGGCAAGAGCGTGAAGGTCGCCTATTCCGACGATCAGCGGGACGCGATTTCCTCCCAGATGCGCAGCGACAACCCCAACGCCAAGATCGACATTTCCCGGTTCAAGGGCCTCGGCGAAATGGACCCCCACGAGCTGTGGGAGACCACTATGGACCCGGAAAAGCGTTCCCTGCGCCGTATTACGCTGGAGGACGCCCGCCGCGCCGACGAGATCTTCACCGTTCTCATGGGCGAGCAGGTGGAGCCGAGAAAGGACTGGATCGAGCGGAACGCGAGATATGCAGTCAACATTGACATTTAATTCAGCAATCCTGAACTGGAGGTGCGTTTATGGGACATAACCGCAGTTATAAACCCGAGGATATCCGCTTCCCCGACCAGGTAATCACCCAGTCCAACCTGGTGGACGAAATGGAGAAATCCTATATTGAATATGCCATGTCCGTTATCGTCGGGCGGGCATTGCCGGACGTCCGGGACGGACTGAAGCCCGTTCACCGCCGGATTTTGTACACCATGTACGAAAGCGGCCTGACTTCCGACAAGCCCTTCAAGAAGTCGGCCACCTGCGTCGGCGACGTGCTGGGCAAATACCATCCCCACGGCGATGCGTCTGTTTACGACGCCATGGTGCGTCTTGCCCAGGACTTTTCCATGCGGTACCTGCTGGTGGACGGCCACGGCAACTTCGGCTCCGTGGACGGCGACCCCCCGGCGGCTTACCGTTACACCGAAGCCCGCCTGAGCAAAATTTCCAACGAAATGCTCCGGGACATCGACAAGGACACCGTGGACTGGGATCCCAACTTTGACGAGACCCGCAAAGAGCCTCGCGTGCTCCCCTCCCGGTTCCCCAACCTGCTGGTCAACGGTTCCTCCGGTATCGCCGTGGGCATGGCCACCAACATCCCGCCCCACAATCTGGCGGAGGTCATCGACGCCTGTGTGTGCGTGCTGGACGACCCGGAAGCGACCCTGGCCGACCTGATGGAGCATATCTCCGGCCCCGACTTCCCTACCGGCGGCATCATCATGGGACGCAGCGGCATCCGCGCGGCCTATGCCACCGGCCGGGGCAAGGTGGTCGTCCGCGCCCGGACGGAATTTGAGGAGCACGGCAAAGACCGAATGCGGATCATCGTCACCGAGCTTCCCTATCAGGTCAACAAGCGTCAGCTCATCAAGAACATTGCCGAGCAGGTGAAGGACAAGCGCCTGGACGGCATTTCCGACCTCCGGGACGAGACCGACCGCAACGGTATGCGCATTGTCATCGAGCTGAAAAAGGACGCCAACCCCCAGGTTGTGCTGAACAATCTGTTCAAGCAGACGGCCTTGCAGTCCAGCTTCGGCATTATCATGCTGGCGCTGGTGGACAATCAGAAGCAGCCGAAAATCCTCTCCCTGCGGCAGATCATCGACGAATATCTCAAGCACCAGGAAGAAGTCCTCACCCGGCGCACCCGGTATGATCTGAAAAAAGCCCAGGAGCGGGCGCATTTGCTGGAAGGTCTGCTCATTGCCCAGGACAACATCGACGAGGTCATTCACATCATCCGCTCGGCTTACGACGACGCAAAGCAGCGTCTGATGGAGCGCTTCGCCCTGGACGACGTTCAGGCGCAGGCCATTCTGGACATGCGTCTGAAAGCCCTGCAGGGTCTTGACCGGGAAAAGCTCCAGGGTGAATACGACGAGCTGGAAGAAAAAATTAAGTATTATCTGGAACTGCTGGCGGACGAAAATAAGCTCAAGGCCGTCCTCCGCAGCGAGATGATCGAGATCCGGGACAAGTTCGGCGACAAGCGGAAGACCGAGATTCAGGAGATCGAGGACGAGATCGACATCGAAGACCTGATCGAGGAGGAGACCTGCGCCTTCACGCTGTCCAACCAGGGCTACATCAAGAGAATGCCCGTGGACACCTACCGTACCCAGAGCCGTGGCGGCCGGGGCGTCAACGCCCAGAATCTGAAGGAAGAGGACTACGTCAAGAGCCTGACCATCGCGTCTACCCACGACCACATGCTCTTCTTCACGGATCAGGGTCGGGTGCATCACCGGAAGGGCTACCAGATTCCCGAGGCAGGCCGCACAGCTCGCGGCACCGCTATCGTCAATGTGCTGCCCCTGAATCCCGGCGAGTCTGTCACCGCCATGGTGATCACCCGGGAGTTTGACGAAAATGAGTTCCTGATGATGGTCACCCGGAAGGGTACCGTCAAGCGCATCCCCTTCGTCTCCCTGAAAACCAACCGCAAGGCGGGCATCCGCGCCATCACCCTGGACGAGGACGACCACCTGATCAGCGTCATCCGCACAAACGGCGACGACAACATTGTCCTTGCCACGGCCTTCGGCTATGCCATTTGCTTCAATGAGAACGACGTGCGGTGCATGGGTCGTGACGCAGCGGGTGTTCGCGGTATTATGTTAACCGACGGGGACTATGTGGTGGGCGCGGAGAAGGCCGAGGAGGGCAAGACCCTGCTCACCGTCACCCGGAACGGCTACGGCAAGCGCACTGCCCTGACGGAGTACCTGCGCACCGGCCCCAACGGGGAGAAGCAGGCCCAGAGCCGGGGCGGCAAGGGTCTTAAGAACTACAACATCACCCCCAAGACCGGCAATGTGGCCGGGTGCCGTGTGGTTAGCGAGAACGACGATGTCATGCTCATCGAAAACGGCGGCGTGATTATCCGCATTCCCGCGTCCTCCATCAACGTCTACAAGCGGGACGTCCAGGGCGTCATCGTCATGCGCATTGACGAGGGCAACCAGGTGGTCTCCCTGGAGCGTGTGGAGAAGATGGACGAGGAAGAAACCGGAGAACAGGCATGAAAACCGTGACCCTGTATACCGACGGCGCCTGTTCCGGCAACCCCGGCCCCGGCGGCTGGGGCGCCATTCTGGAATACAACGGCGTGGAAAAGGAGCTTTCCGGCGGGGAAGACAGCACCACCAACAACCGCATGGAGCT
>CAKTKX010000032.1 GCA_934572365.1 uncultured Oscillospiraceae bacterium | reverse complement strand
GACGTGTTTTGTGATTTCTTTCCTTATAAATCACAAAACTGGCAGCGCCAATAGGCGATGCCTTCCTGATTAAAATCAAAGATTTTAATCAGGAAATAGTATCAAAAGGAAAAGCAACGTCACGCAGACGGAATAATCCGGCAAAAAGCAGGGCACAGAAGTGTGCCCTGCTTTGTTCGTTCAATTCATCGTTCCCTCGGAGCGGGCAAACAGGTCGCCGATCCGCTGTCTCAGGGCGTTTGCCTCTGGCGTATCCGACGTGCCGTAGGCGTCGATCCAATCCGCCGACGCCTGCTGGGCGTCCTTCATGGCGGCAAGGTCGCAGCCCAGGTCCGCCACCCGGAAGGCGGGCAGGCCGGATTGCCGGGAGCCGAAGAAATCTCCGGGACCCCGCAGACGCAGATCTTCCTCGGCGATCTTGAAGCCGTCGGCGGTTTTGCACAGGGCTTTTAAGCGCTGGAGCGTCTCGGGGCTGCGGTTGTGGGTGGTGAGAATGCAGTAGCTTTTCGCTTTGCCCCGGCCTACCCGGCCGCGAAGCTGGTGCAGCTGGCTCAGGCCGAACCGGTCGGCGTCCTCAATGACCATCAGCGTAGCGTTGGGAACGTCCACCCCCACCTCGATGACCGTGGTCGCCACCATCACGTCCGCCTCTCCCCGGGCAAAGGACGCCATGGCCGCTTCCTTCTCCGCACCCTTCATCTGCCCGTGGAGCAGGGCGATGCGCAGGTCGGGGAAAACCGTCTGCTGTAAGGTCTCCGCCCAGACGGCAGCCGCCTTGATGCCCAGCTCCTCGTTTTCCTCCACCGCCGGGCAGACCACAAAGCACTGATGCCCCTCCGACACCTGCTTTCGGATAAAGGCGTTGATCCGGGGGCGGTAGCTCTCCCCCACCAGGAAGGTATCCACCGGCTCCCGTCCCGGGGGCAGTTCGTCCAGAACGGAGACATCCAGATCGCCGTAGAGGATCAGCGCCAGCGTCCGGGGGATGGGCGTCGCCGACATCACCAGCAGATGGGGGTCTTCCCCCTTGGCGGAGAGGCGGCTGCGCTGCCCCACGCCGAAGCGGTGCTGTTCGTCGGTGATCACCAGCCCCAGATCGTCAAACCGGGTGGACTCCGACAATAGGGCGTGGGTGCCGATCACCACCTGGACTTCCCCGACGGCGATGCGTTCCCGCACGTCCTTTTTCTGCTTCACCGTCATGGAGCCGGTGAGCAGCGCCACGGATACCCCCAGGGGGGCGAACAGGGCGTTCAGGGAGGCAAAATGCTGCTCGGCTAAAATCTCCGTCGGCGCCATCAAAGCGGTCTGCGCGCCATTTCTCGCGGCGCAGTAGGCGGCGGCCGCTGCCACCATGGTCTTGCCGCTGCCCACGTCTCCCTGCACCAGCCGGTTCATGGGGACACCCCGGCGGAAATCCTCCAGAATTTCCCCCACCGCCCGGTTCTGTGCGCCGGTGAGGGAAAAGGGCAGGCTATTGTAAAAAGCTGCCATGTCGAAATCCGTGTAGGGTTCCGTTTTCTTTTCCTTCCGGGCAGCACGCATCAGGGCGAGTCCTGCGGAAAATACGAAAAATTCTTCGAAGATCATCCGTTTTTTCGCCAGCTCTGCCTCCGACATGGAATTCGGCTCGTGGATGGCAAAATACGCCCGCTGGGCAGGTAAGATGCCGTATTTCTCCCGCACCCCGGCGGGAAGAATCTCCTCCGGCGGGTCGCACACCGCCAGCGCCTGCTGCACCAGACGGAGCAGCGCCGCGTTGGTCAGCCCCGCGGTCAGGGGGTAAATGGGCAGAATCCGCCGGGTGGTCACGGGCTGGGACTCCGGCGTCTCGAACACGGGATTTGTCATGCTGTAGCCGATGAAATCCCCGCTCACCGCGCCGTAGAAAATGTATTCCCGTCCGTATTCCAGCTGCTGGGCGGCGAAGCGGTTGTTGAAAAACGTCACGTTCAGCCGCCCGGTGGTATCCGCCACCTGCACCTTGGTCAGGTCAAGCCCCTTGCGGATATGGCTGGTACGGGGGGTATTCATCACCATGGCGCGGAAGCAGGCGGGGACATCCGGCTCCAGCTTTTCGATGGGAACCAGCTTCGTCCGGTCTTCATACCCTCTGGGAAAGTGGCAGATGAGATCCCGGAGGGTGAAAATATTCAGCTGGGCAAGCTGCTTTGATCGCACCTCCCCCACGCCCTTGAGCATCGTGACGGGGTCAGACAGTTTTGCCATGGTAACACCTCCCGGGATGAATCCGCAATATTGGCCATCTAGGCCATCCAAATTATCCACAAGGGAAGCTCTGGACAAATTGACGAGAGCTGACAGCGAGAGATTTTTCGTCAGATGAAGGTATTAAAAGTGGAGGAATACTTTGTGTATTTCCCACTTTTAATACCGCACAGCTGGCGGAAAAGATCCGCTGCTCAGCCGAAGGCGATTTGTTCAGAGTTTCCCCCTACAAAATGAAAAAACTCCCTCCAAGCACTGCTCGGAAGGAGATATTTTCAGAGAAATCAGGCCAGCTTGTTCAGCTTCAGAGTCATGCTGCTCTTCTTCCGGGCAGCGTTGTTCTTGTGCAGGAGACCCTTGTTGACAGCCTGATCGACGGCCTTGACGGCGGTCTTGTAAGCAACGTCGGCGGCAGCCTTGTCACCGGACACCAGGGCGGCGTCGAACTTCTTCAGGTTGGTCTTCAGCTCGGACTTGTCAGCCTTGTTCTTCTCGTAAGCAATCTTGGAAGAAATGACATCCTTCTTAGAGGACTTGATATTGGGCATGGATTCCACCTCCTTCTGTTCGTTTTCCATACAGATACGCATTATAACGCCTTGGCGCGATAAAATCAACCCTTTTTTCAAAATTTTTTGCCGTTCCGGTCGGGAGAAGCTTCCCTCCGGCAGCCCCGTCCCGGCAGCGGGTCGCCGGGGTTCGGGGGAAGGATTGTCAAGTCCTAATTTTTGCACAAAAAAATGTTCATGGTAAAATCCACGACCCGCGGAAAAGTGGGAAATCCGTCGAAAGCGGGCGAATCTTTTTATGTGAACCAAAACTGAATATCCACAGCACACCCCGCCTGTGGAAAACCCCTGTGGAAAAACCTGTGGAGATTGTGGAAAACTATGAGTTATCAACAGGAATTTTTGCTCTTTCCGTTTTGTCCTCTTCTTGTGGAAAAGTCTGCATATATCCATGCATATTCCTTCCTATGCCGAAAATGAGGCCGTGTTACGTCACCGTCAGATGGGAGCCGTTACCGGAAAAACACCGGGAAAAAGTTGTCTTCCTGTAAAAAAATGCTGTCGAAAGCCCTTGGCGCTTTCTCTCAACTGTGAAAAATTTGTGAAAAACCGCCAAAGAATGATTTGGCGCTTCCGGGGAATACTGGAGAGGAGCGGGAATGGAAAACGCTGCCTTTCACTTCCCCATTATCACCACACAGGAGGCTGCCATGCAGGGAAAAGTAGAGATATGCGGCGTCAACACATCCAGACTTCATGTTTTATCTCAGGTGGAAATGGACGCCCTGCTTCGCCGGGCGCAGGCGGGGGACGAGGATGCCCGGGAAAAGCTCATTGAAGGGAATCTGCGGCTGGTGCTCAGCGTCATACAGCGCTTTGACAAGCGGGGAGAGAATCCCGACGATCTGTTTCAGGTGGGGTGCATCGGCCTCATCAAGGCCATTTCCAATTTTGACCCGGACAAGCAGGTGCGCTTTTCCACCTACGGCGTGCCCATGATCGCAGGTGAAGTGCGGCGGTATCTCCGGGACAACAGCGTCATCCGGGTCTCCCGCTCCATCCGGGACGTGGCCTACCGGGTGCTTCAGTGCAAGGAAGCCCTGACCACCCGCCTGGGGCGGGAGCCGACCCTGGAGGAGATCTCCAAAGAGCTGGACATCCCCCTGGAGGAGGTCAGCCGGGCGCTGGACGCGGTGTGCGCCCCGGCAAGCCTGTACGACCCCGTCTACTCCGACGGCGGCGATCCGCTGACGGTGATGGATCAGGTGCGGGACACCAAAAACACCGAGGACGGCTGGATGGAGCACATCACCCTGCAAAACGCCTTCCGCGCCCTGAACGACCGGGAAAAGCAGATCCTTTCCCTGCGGTTCTACGACGGGAAGACCCAGATGGAGGTGGCTTCCGCCCTGGGTATTTCCCAGGCGCAGGTGTCCCGGCTGGAAAAGGGCGCCATCGGCGCCATGCGCAAGTCCGTCAGCGTTTCGTAAAGCGGGCATACTCCGCCCCTCAGGCGCATAAGTTTTGCCAAAGGAGGGTGGGACTATGTCGATACGGTTTACCCAGCTGCAATGTAAAGAGGTCATCTGCGTCAGCGACGGCCGCCGGCTGGGGTTTGTGACGGACGTGCAGGTGGAGATTCCGGGCGGGAACGTCTGCGCCATCGTCGTTCCCTGCCCCGGACGGTTCCCCGGGGGCTTCGGGCGGCGGGACGATTTTATCATTCCCTGGAACTGCATCAAGCGCATCGGCCCGGACATCGTGCTGGTGGAAGCAAAGCCCGACGACTGCCGGGTGCCGAGAGGAAAGCCGGGTCTGCCACGGTAACGGGCAGACCCGACGCACTTCCTCTCCTCCGCCGGAATTTTTTTGCGTTTTTTGGGAAATAATGCTTGCAATTACGCGCTCCATCCTATATAATGACTCAGCATGGGCTTTGACCCGTGACATTTCAAAACCACACACCCGGGGATCGGCCGCCCCCGTGTCCGAAAGGACGGGCTGCCGGGATGATCGGGGTGGAGGAAAAACAAAAGGAGAAATTGTAAAATGGCTGTCGTATCTATGAAGCAACTGCTGGAGGCCGGTGTTCACTTCGGTCACCAGACCCGCCGCTGGAACCCCAAAATGGCGCCCTACATCTACACCGAGCGCAACGGGATCTACATCATCGACCTGCAGAAGACCGTAAAGAAGCTGGAAGAGGCTTACGCCTTCGTCCGTGACCTGTCCGCAAACGGCGGCAACGTGCTGTTCGTTGGCACCAAGAAGCAGGCGCAGGATGCCATCAAGGAAGAGGCCGCCCGCTGCGGCGGTTACTACGTCAACGCCCGCTGGCTGGGCGGTATGCTGACCAACTTCCGCACCATGCGTACCCGTATCGACCGTCTGGCGCAGCTGCGCAAGATGGAAGAGGACGGCACCTTCGCCATGCTGCCCAAGAAGGAAGTCATCAAGCACCAGGCCGAGATCGAGAAGCTGGAGAAGTATCTGGGCGGCGTGAAGGAAATGAAGAAGCTGCCCGCCGCGCTGTTTATTGTTGACCCCCGCAAGGAGCGCAACGCCATTGCCGAGGCCCGCAAGCTGAACATCCCCATCGTGGCCATCGTGGACACCAACTGCGATCCCGATGAGATCGATTACGTCATTCCCGGCAACGATGACGCCATCCGCGCCATCCGTCTGATCGCCTCCGCCATGGCAAGCGCCGCCATCGAGGGCCGTCAGGGTGAGGACGCCGCCGAGGCTCCTGCCGAAGCGCCCGCCGAGACCGCCGCTGAATAAGAAAGCACTTAGGAGGATACGAAAATGGCTTTTACCGCACTGGACGTTAAGAAGCTCCGTGAAATGACCAACGTCGGCATGATGGACTGCAAGAAGGCTCTCCAGGCCACCGACGGTGATATGGACGCCGCCGTGGATTGGCTGCGTGAAAAGGGCCTTGCCAAGGCCGCCAAGAAGGCCGACCGCATCGCCGCTGAGGGCGTTGCCTACGCCACCGTCGTAAACGGCATCGGCGTGGTCATCGAGGTCAACTCCGAGACCGACTTTGCCGCCAAGACCGACGCTTTCATGGATCTGGTAAAGAACCTGGCCGTCGTCGTCGCCACCGAGAACCCCGCCGACGTGGACGCGCTCAAGGCCTGCAAGTACCCGAACTCCGACCTGACCGTCACCGAGATCATGCAGGAGAAGGTCATGTCCATCGGCGAGAACATGCAGATCCGCCGCTTCACCCGTTTTGCCGACAATACCTCCGTTGCCTATGTTCACGCAGGCGGCACCCACGGCGTTCTGGTGAACCTGGCCGTGGAGGGCGGCATTGACGCCACCGAGATTGGCAAGAACGTTGCCATGCAGATCGCCGCTATGAGCCCCAAGTACTGGGACAAGTCCCAGGTGCCTCAGGCCGACGTGGACAAGGAACTGGCCGTGCAGGTCGCCCTGATGGACAACGACCCCAAGATGGCCTCCAAGCCCGCCGCCGTGAAGGAAAAGATCGCCGCCGGCAAGATGGCTGCCTTCTACAAGGAGAGCTGCCTGCTGCAGCAGGAATTCGTCCGCTCCGACCTCTATAAGGGCGATGTGGCCGGCTATATTGCCGACGCCGCCAAGAAGCTGGGCGGCAAGGTCACCTTTGTTGACGCCGTTCACTACATCAAGGGTGAAGGCATCGAGAAGAAGGCTGACGACTTCGCCGCTGAAGTCGCCGCGCAGATCGCTGGCGCTCAGAAGTAATTCCGCTTTTGTCAAAACCGCCCCAGCCGACCGGCTGGGGCGGTTTTATGTCTATTTCAGCTTCCTTCCCATTTCGATCCTTACCTCGTGGTTTTCCGGGTCGGTGTTGGAATAGGAATACAGGTCGAAGCCGATGATTTCAAAGCCGTTCTTTTTATAGAACGCAATGGCGCTTTCGTTGCAGGTCTGGGTTTCCAGAACGATCATCCGCGCGCCGGTGGCTTTCGCCGCTTTCAGGATGGTATCCATCAGTGCAGTCCCGACACCCTTGCTGCGCCGGACACTGTCAAACACGCAGATATTGCTGATGCGGAAGCGGTTGTTCCAGCTCTCCGGGGAACCCTCGACGTAGCCAACCAGCTTTCCTGCCTCAAACGCGCCGAAAGCCACCGGATCTTCCAGCCACTCACCGAAAAAGACGTCGTCAAAGCTCCGTTCGGTGGGTGCTTCAAAGGGCGTGTATTTTATCTCGAAGCCCTGCCCGGTGGCGCGAATGTCATAATAGCCGTTTGTCTGATACCGGGCGGTGAATTTCTTGCCCGCGTAGACTTCCTTATCCAGCTGCTTGATCTCCATAGTATTCCCTCCGTAAATATAACCTCCCGAACCGATGCCGTTCGGGAGGTTTTTTATTAGAAGTAGTCCGCGATCATCAGGGGCTTGCGGAAAAACACCTGACTCAGGCAGGGATTCTCCTTTTGGACTTCCAGCCCCGGAAGCGCCCCGCGGGCTTCTGTAAAGTCCCCGACGCCCGCAATCAGCGCCGAGAAGGTGGGGACGGTCATTACCACGTCAGCCTCTCTGCCCCGCTCCACGCTCACTGCTCTGCCGTCTGCAAAGGTAACGGTAAAGCTGTCGTTGTTTTCCGGAATCTGGCCGTCCTGCACCGCCACGCAGACCGTGCCGCTGCCAGTGTACCGCGCCTTTTCCAGCACGGATTTTACGTTCACGACCCGAACCATGCCCGCGCTCTGCACACTCCAGCTGACCGCGCCCAGCGACCACTCCGGCATAAAATACTGCATGGCCGGGTTGGCGGGGGTGGAGAATTTGACGAATCGGTGGTCGGAGGACAGGCTCTTGAATAGGCGCATCAGCTCCTCGAAGCCGCCCTTGTCCGCGAAGCAGAACCGGCTGCAAACCAGATTCCGCCCGTCCGGCTCGTTGGCAAGCCGGAACGTCGTGTAGGCGTTGGGCTTCCCGGCGGCGTCGAAGCAGACGTAGGTGAAATCCTGCTTCACCGCAGGGTCGCTTTTTTCCGCCCAGGCGTAGTCCTCGTCCCCGTGCAGCACCATCATATTATAGTGGGATTCCCAAAGGGCATCCAGCGCGCGGATCTCGGCGGTCATGGGGCGGCCTTTTTCCCCGAGGCGGAAGCTGCCACCCTCTTTCGGCGGGTTCAGCAGCGCCAAATCCACCGTCCAGCCGTATTTCTGCACGCAGTTTTCGTAGCCGAATTTCCGGTAGTAGGCGGTGGAGAAAGGGTACAGGTAGGAAAAATCGTAGCCCGACGCATACATATCCGGCAGGGCTTCCTGGAAGCACGCCCGGATGCCGCCCTGGCGGCGGTACTGGGGCAGGGTCGCCACACCCCCGATGCCTCCCATTTTACAGGGACTGCCGTCAAACTGCACCGCAAAATCGGAGACGGTGAAGGTGCTCATCATTTCCCCGTCCTCGTCGAAGGCCGCCCAGTGGGTGGCGTCGTCCTTCTCCGGATCGGCGGGGCAATTGGTATAGGGCATTTCAAAGCAGATGGCAAACAGCTCGTTGACTCTCCGGGCTTCCTCCAAAACGGTTTTGCGCACGTTCATTGTCCTTCCTCCTCCGGCTCCATGTAGGGAGCAAATACTTTTTTCAGCAGACGGGTGTTGATGTAAGCCGCAGCGGCAAAATAGACGACTATCCAGATAAAGCCCACCTGCAAAAACAAATACAGATTCGTCAGCAGCAGCGCCCAGGGAAATACGTTAATCACCACGATCAGCGCCGTCCGGGGCAGGTACGCCACGCTGAAGATCAGCGCGTTTTTAATGACGGATTTGGTATCATTCCGGAACTGGCTCAGCAGCGGGAAGGCGTAGCTCGCCATCATCACCACGATCACCAGGAACAGCACAAACAGGAAAAACAGATAGTGCATCCACCCGCCCATGCTGAGAAACAAAAAAATGTTGACGCAGGTGGCCGCGCCGAACAGCAGCAGAAACAGCCAGATCAGCGTCGCCTGCCGGAATTCGTCCCGGAACGCCCGGAAATAGCCCTTTACCAGGCTGCCCTCCCGGTCAGTGCCAAGGCGGAAGCACACGGTGTACATCGCCGTGTTGGCCGCGCCGATGGTGATGACGGGCAGGCATGTCACGAGATAGATCACGTTCAGAATGATAAGGTCGGCGATCCAGCTCATGGTTCGCATGAACTTGGAATCCAGGGAAAAGAAACCACCCATAGAAAATACTCCTTTTTCGTTTGCTTTCAGTATAGCAAATCCCACGGATAATTGCAAGGGAGACGGGCAAATTCCGGCGGAACGGGGCGGCCACGCCTTTCATGGGTTGTCGTGAAACAGCGAATGGAACGCATCGGTACAGCCCCTTGGCTCTCCCTCTGGGAGAGCTGTCACCGCAGGTGACTGAGAGGGCATTGCAGCCTTACGTACCCTCTCCGTCCTCGCTTCGCTCGTCCACCTCTCCCAAAGGGAGAGGCAAGGGGTGCTGTTCATCTCTGCGGGACGTTATCGCGGGTTTTCGTGAATTTGACCGTATCCGCGGGCGGGGAGGGCGCAGAAACGGGCAAAGTTCCAAAAATTCACTCCCGTGGATTTTTATTCAAATCAGCCGTTGACAAATCCCGTTCACAGCGGTATAATCCTGTATACTTACTCACGAAATACATTAAATATTCATTTGGAGGCTGTATATATGAATAATCATGAAGGCATCAAGAAAATCGTCCTTGCATATTCCGGCGGTCTGGATACATCCATCATCATCCCCTGGCTGAAGGAAAACTACAACAACCCCGAGATCATCGCCGTGGCCGGCAACGTCGGTCAGGCCGACGAGCTGGAGGGACTGGAGGCCAAGGCCATTGCCACCGGCGCAAGCAAGCTGATCGTCGCCGATCTGGTGGACGAGATGGTGGACGAGGTCATCATCCCCGCCCTGAAAATGGACGCCAAGTATGAGACTTACCTGCTGGGCACAGCCTTTGCCCGTCCCGTTATCGGCAAGAAGCTGGCTCAGATTGCGCTGGCCGAGGGAGCGGACGCCATCTGCCACGGCGCTACCGGCAAGGGCAACGATCAGGTTCGGTTTGAGCTGGCCATCAAGCGGTTCGCTCCGGACATGAAGATCATCGCCCCCTGGCGGGAGTGGGACATCAAGTCCCGGGACGAGGAGATCGACTTTGCC
This sequence comes from uncultured Oscillospiraceae bacterium, assembly GCA_934572365.1. Classification (GTDB taxonomy): domain Bacteria; phylum Bacillota; class Clostridia; order Oscillospirales; family Oscillospiraceae; genus Faecousia. The sequence continues at coordinate 356 of CAKTKX010000032.1, read as the reverse complement.
GAAGCCCATCACGTCCCCCTGAAAATCAGCCGGGAGACCAACTACTCCAAGGACAAGAACCTGTGGCACCTGAGCCACGAGGGGCTTGACCTGGAAGACCCCGCCAACGAGCCGAACTACGAAAAGCCCGGCTTCCTGGAAATGGGCGTCTCCCCCCTGCATGCCCCCGACGTTCCCACATATGTGACCATCGACTTTGAAGCGGGCGCGCCCGTGGCCGTGGACGGCGAGAAGATGAAGGCGTCCAAGATCATCGAGAAGCTGAACCAGCTGGGCGGCGCCAACGGCATCGGCATCATCGACATCGTGGAGAACCGGCTGGTGGGCATGAAGGATCGGGGCGTATACGAGACTCC
>CAKTKX010000031.1 GCA_934572365.1 uncultured Oscillospiraceae bacterium | reverse complement strand
CGTTCCCATTTCCCTGAAAGGAGAACTGCTTATGACAGAAGTTAAGACAAAAAGACAAAGCGCGTCCCTGGATCGCAGAAAGCTGCTGGCGGATCCAATCATGGTCACGACCATCGTGGTTCTGATCGCTTTTCTGACTTTGTTTATTCTCTACCCTCTGGCGATCCTGCTGGTGGATAGTTTTTACAGCAAAAACGGCCTGACCCTGGGCATTTTCAAGCGGGTTCTGGCCATGGCGAATTTCCGTACATCCATTGCCAATACCCTGAAGGTCGGCTTTCTGGTGGGCATTCTTTCCACGCTGCTGGGGCTGCTGTTTGCCTATGTGGAGGTCTACGTGAAGCTGGGCAAATTCTCCGGCGGGCTGTTCAAGGTGGTGTCCATGCTGCCGGTGGTTTCGCCGCCCTTCGTGCTGTCATTGTCCATGATCATGCTGTTCGGAAAGGCGGGGCTGATTACCCGGTTCCTGCTGAAAATATACGATAACAACGTATACGGCTTCTGGGGTATCGCCATCGTCCAGACGCTGACCTTCTTCCCGGTGTGCTACATGATGCTTAAGGGGCTGCTGAAAAACATCGACCCCTCCCTGGAGGAGGCCGCCCGGGATATGGGCGCTTCCCGGTGGAAGGTGTTTGCGACTGTTACGTTCCCGCTGATGCTTCCGGGACTGGGCAATGCGTTTCTGGTGACCTTCATCGAGTCCATCGCCGACTTTGCCAACCCCATGATTATCGGCGGCTCCTACGATACCCTGGCCACGACCATTTATTTGCAGATCACCGGCGCATATGACAAAGAGGGCGCTGCGGCGATGGCCGTGGTGCTGCTGAGCATTACGCTGCTGATGTTCGCCGTTCAGAAATACTATCTGGAGGCCAAAACCGCCGCGACCCTGACGGGCAAGGCGTCCCGGGCGAGAATGCTGATTTCCGATAAGTCGGTGACGGTTCCGCTGACGGTGCTTTGCTCTCTGGCGGCGATCTTCGTGGTCATGATGTACCTGTGCGTCCCCATTGGCGCGCTGTTCCCCACCTGGGGCTACAAGTTCAGCCCCCTGACCTTCAAATGGTTTACCCAGGTCTTCACCAAGTATAAGGGACTGAAGGCCTTCAAGGACTCCTTTGTCCTGTCGCTGATCTCCGCGCCCATCACGGCGTTGCTGTCCATGATCATCTCTTACCTGGTGGTCAAGAAGAAATTCAAGGCCAAGGGCTTTATCGAGGCGGTCTCCATGCTGGCCATGGCGGTTCCCGGTACGGTTCTGGGCGTCGGCTACATCCGGGGCTTCTCCGGCGGCCTGTTCCACACGGGACTGCTCAGCGGCCTTTACGGAAGCGCGGCGATCCTTATCATTGTCTTCGTGGTGCGCAGCCTGCCCACCGGCACCCGCAGCGGCATTTCCGCCCTGCGCCAGATTGACAAATCCATCGAGGAATCCGCCTACGACATGGGCGCCAACAGCTTCCGGGTCTTCATGACCGTGACGCTGCCGCTGATCAAGGATTCCTTCCTCAGCGGCCTTGTCACCGCGTTTGTCCGCAGCATCACGGCAATTTCCGCCATTATTCTGCTGGTCACGCCCCAGTTCCTGCTCATCACCGTACAGATCAACGAATTTGCCGAAAAAGGCTCCTACAGCATTGCCTGCGCCTTTGCCACGATCCTGATTCTGATCACCTACGGTTCGGTGCTGCTGATGAATCTGGCCATGAAGTTCTTCGGCACCAGCAAAAAAATCAAGGAGGCTTGAGTTATGGAAAAAGAGAAAAAAGGCGTTCGCCTGGATCATATTTCCAAGATCTATAAAGACCCCAAGACCGGCAAGGACTTTTACGCGGTGAAGGACACCTGCCTGGAGATCCGGCCCGGTTCCTTCGTAACCCTGCTGGGTCCCTCCGGCTGCGGCAAGACGACGACCCTGCGGATGATTGCCGGCTTTGAAAGCCCCGACGAGGGCGAAATTTACCTGGGCAACGAGGCCATCAACGCGCTGCCCCCCAACAAGCGGGACACGGCAATGGTGTTCCAGAGCTACGCTCTGCTGCCCCACTACAACGTGTTTGACAACGTGGCCTACGGCCTGAAGCTGCGCAAGGTTCCCAAGGACGAAATCCAGGAGCGGGTCACCCGCATCCTGGAGCTGGTGGAGCTGTCCGGCATGGAGGCGCGGATGACCAACCAGCTTTCCGGCGGCCAGCAGCAGCGTGTCGCCCTGGCACGGGCGCTGGTATTGGAGCCGGGCGTACTGCTGTTTGACGAGCCGCTGTCCAATCTGGACGCAAAGCTCCGGGTGAGTATGCGTACCGAAATCCGCCGCATCCAGCAGGCCACGGGCATCACCGCCATCTACGTCACCCACGACCAGAGCGAGGCCATGGCGCTGTCGGATTCCATCATCATCATGAACAAGGGCGTGGTCGCCCAGATCGGCAGCCCCCAGGAAATCTACTATCACCCCAACAGCGAATTCGTTGCCGACTTTATCGGCGAAGCCAACTTCCTGAGGGGTAAGTGCGTGGCGCTGGAGGGCGGCAGCGGCGTGCTGCAGCTGGCGGACACCCAGGTTCGGGTAGCAGCCACCGAGAACATGGCGGTAGGGGAGGATTACACCATCGTTCTGCGGCCGGAGTCCGCCGGGCTTGTTCCGGAGGGGAACCTGAAATGCCGCGTGGTTCTCAGCTGCTTCATGGGCGCGTATCAGAACTACCACGTGATGGTGGGCGATACCCTGGTAAAGCTGACGGACTACAACCCCAAGAATCACCGGATTTATCAGGTGGGTGAGACCTGCGCCCTGACGTTTGAGGCGGATGGCGTGCATGTGCTGTAAAGCGTAAAAATAGAGGCCTGGAACGAGAATTTTCTCGTTCCAGGCTTTTACTTTGACGCTTGATGAATATTTTCGGCTGTGCAAGCTTTTTGGAAGGGGTGGAATGGGCTGACTGCTTACGATTCGCCCGGTTTGCCATAGGCCGGATCGGCAAACAGCTCGCACTGGATATCCGCGACATCGTCCAGGGAAACTTCCGTCCCGTCCAGCAGGATGATTACGCGGCGGGCAAGGTCGATTTTCTTCAGATTTCCCTTGAGCGTGCCATACGCGCCGCCTTGCTTGCGGCGGTCGGGGATGAAGTAGGTTATGGTGATCTCCGGGTACGTCGGGGCGGCGTCCAGGAGAATTTTCTGCTTTTGATCCAGAATGTCCCGGCTGTACTCCGACAATTCCGCCCGGCTATCCGTCAGACGGCCTGCCTCCTGAAGAACGGCCTCGTAGCCGGTGAGGGCGGAGAAGGGGGAAAACTGCGCGGCTCTGTCCATGGCGGACATGGGGGGATGCTTCCGGGAAACGGGGTGGGGCAGATAAAGCAGATCGTCATATTCGCCCATTATGCTTTGTGTCCTCCTATCTGACCGTTCCGGTCTCTGGCGGTTGCGCCTTCCTCTAAGTCCATGCCTTTCAGAATGGCGTTTTTTCCGTACTTCTTTTTGATGGCCAGCACCGCCTGCTGGCGGCGCTTTTCCCGCTCACGGGCGGCTGCTTCTTCGGCGCGGCGCTTCTCCTGAGAAGCAAAATCGGAGAAAAAGTCCAGCTGCTCAGTGCTTTCATGGCGGGGCAGGGAGGTCTCCGGGACGACATGATTGGCGGACAGATACAGCCGCCTGACCAGAAGAGCGGAGTTCACGATGCGGTCGTAAAGTTCTGCGACAGCACTGACGATAGCCTTGGAGGAAGCGGTATGCCCGCCCAGATTCGCGGTGCCGTGGGCGTGCTTGGGAATTCTGCGGCCGTAGCGGTCAACGGTGACGGGGCCCTGATAGGCGCGGCTTCGTTCCGGGTCGGTGAGATTTTCAATATCGTAGCCCACCGTCAGGACGATCTGGTCGGTGACAAGTCCTTTGTCCACTAAGTCCAAGGAAAGATCATCCGCCATTTCCCTGACGACCAGCCGGGCCTTTTCCGCGGTATAGGGGCATTGCAGCACCTGACCGGGGCTGATGCTGCTGGACTCCGGCTTGTATGCCTTGATGTCCGCGATGGTGCATGGTTCCCACCCCCAGGCGTGGTCGATCAGCAGCTGGGCGTTGACGCCGAACAGCTTATACAGCAGGTCTTCGTTGTAAAATTCCGTAGGCTTGCCCACGGAACACCGGGCAACGTCGCCCATGGTGCGCAGTCCCACCTTTTCCAGCTTTTTCGCGTAGCCGGGGCCGACCCGCCAGAAATCCGTCAGGGGACGGTGAGACCACAGCTCCTGCCGGTAGCGCAGCTCGTCCAGCTGGGCGATGCGCACGCCGTTTTTGTCCGCGGGGATGTGCTTCGCCACAATGTCCATGGCTACCTTGGCAAGGTACAGATTCGTTCCAATCCCGGCGGTGGCCGTAATGCCGGTATTTTCCAGAATGTCCAGAATGATCTTCATGGCAAGCTCCTCCGGGGTCATGCGGTAGAGCTTCAGGTAATTCGTGGCGTCGATGAACACCTCGTCGATGGAGTAGGGGTGAATGTCCTCCGGGGCGATGTATTTGAGATAAATATTGTAGATGGCCGCACTGGTCTCCATATAATATGCCATCTGCGGAGGTGCCACGATGTAGTCCACCTCCAGCTCCGGATGCCCGCGGAGCTCACAAAAGTCGTGGGATTTGCCGGTGAAGGCGCGCCCCGGGGCGGAGTTCTTACGCAGCGCGTTGACCTGCCCGATCTTCTGTACGACCTCAAACAGCCGGGGTCTGCCGGGAATGCCGAAGGATTTCAGGGAAGGGGAGACCGCAAGGCAGATGGTTTTGTCGGTGCGGCTGGGGTCGGCCACCACCAGATTGGTGGCCATGGGATCCAGCCCCCGCTGGATGCACTCCACGGAGGCGTAGAAGGATTTTAAGTCGATGGCAATATAGCTTCGGACTTTCATTCCGGCGCGGCCTCCTTTAATTGCAAACATAATTTCGATTATCGCAACGCTAGTATAACACGGAAATCCCAAAATGTACAGAGGAAAATGTTATCGGATAAAAAACAAAGGTGCCACCTTGTTTTTTCCGTTCTCGAATGGTATACTGGATAAAAATTCTGCGAGGCATGAAATGAAGAAAAATATACAAAAAACAGATTATTTTCGGGATGTGCTGCAAAACCGGGTACTGGTCTTTACTGCCCTGTTTGTAACGATTCTGTGCTATGGCTTTGCCGTTACCCACCAGTCCATCGGCGTTGATGATGTTGCCCGAAATTTTTACCTCTACAGTGACGGCTCCTGGAACATGATCCGTCAGGGGCGGCTGCTGCATGTGCTGCTGAACACGGTTACTCGGTTCGTTGCCTTTATTCCGTTTTTCACGGAGTTTGTGGGCGCCTCTCTCTTTTGTCTGTCCGCCTTGCTGTTCTGTGGACTCTTCCAGACGGTATGTGAGGGAAAGCTCCCGGTTGGCGCTTTGGCTGCCTTCGCAGCTATCTATCTCAGCTGCTCCATCAATGTGGAAAAATTCTTGTATTCCCTGGATGTTCTTGCCACGACGACCTCTTTCTGCTGTTGCCCCATGTCTTTATTGTATGCGCGATGGTTTGTCTGCGGCGAGAGGCGGGCGGCGTTTCCGGCAGTGCTTCTAGGGATGGTCACCATTGCCAGCTACGAATCCTTTCTCTTTTTGTATGTCTGCGGGGTTTTTGCCATCCTTATTCTGGAAATTCTGAAAGACCCGGAGAAATGGGGATTTCTGTCCCTGCTGAAACACGGACTTGGATTTGCGCTTGTGCTGATCGTTGCCGTTATGTCCTACTATGCATTGGTGGCCGCGGTGCAGCACCTGTCCGGATATGTCCGCACTACTTCTCCTTATACCGCGTGGGACACTTCGGAGAAGGGCTTTTTCCGGGTCTTTTCTGACGCCCTCCTGGGAATCGCCGAATATTTCCGTCAGTCTCTGCAGGTGCGCTACTATCCTATTTGGATTTTCTGTGCGCTCACTGGTGCGGGAGGGCTGCTGATGGTGTGGCTGGCAGCAAAAAAGAAAAATTTCTGGTTGCTGCTCTGTTTCCTTGCCCTGTTTCTGAGTAATTTCTTCATACATATCATCTATGGTAGCTTCCATCCCCGGATTGCCCAGACCTTTTGTTTCTATACCGGCTTTTTGACGCTGCTGATTACTGCCTGGTGCCAATCAAAGCGACTTCTGAAAACCGCTGCCGCCGTTGGCATCTGCCTGCTGATGCTCATCCAGTCTGCGGATATGAATCGGTGGTTCTTCAACGATTACGTCCGCAGTGAGAAGGAATCCTACGTGGTTCACACATTGGCAACAAGGCTTCTGGATGGCTATGATCTTTCCAAGCCGGTGATTTTCACGAACTGTCCTGACCACTGGGCCGATGACAGCGGATATCTGGTGACCCGGCTGTATCCCGGCGGGGACGTGAACGGAAATTCCGTAATTTACTGGTGCGGCAACACCGTCATTGGATACTGTCCTACCTTTGCCGCTGATCTGTTCCGGTTATACGGCTACGATTTTCTGGTCAGCCCCACCACAGAACTGGCTCGGAAGGCTCAAACAGATGCCGAAGGAATGCCTGCCTGGCCCAGCGAAGGCTGCATTCGAGAATTTGATGACTTTATCGCTGTGAATTTCGGATAAGAAGAGGGGCTGTTAAGGCAACACCGCACAATTGTGTCCGCGAGTTTCAGACACAATTGTGCGGTGTTGCTTTAGAGGTTTCCCAGGAAATTGTCCAGAATCTTTTCCTGAATGCGGATATATTCCCGGGCGTCCTCCGGGCCGAGGGCTTCCAGCAGGGACGATACCCGGGAGATGACCTCCGCCCGGGTTTTTTGTATCGCAGTTACCCCGTTTTCCGTCAGCCGGACGAAAATCTGCCGGTTGTCGCTTAAATCGGAGGAGCGGGCGATCAGTCCCTTTTCCTCCATGTGATGCAGAAGAGAAGTGATGCGGGCGGTGCTGACGGACATCTTTTTACTGAGTTCCTTGGGATGGATCGCCGCTTCGTGGGTGGCGAGATAGTTCAGAACGAACAGCTCGCCCCGCACCATCTTGGAAAGCTGCCGGTAGGCCGGGACTTGCAGGAGATTCGCCTGCACGCTGAGAAGCTGCCCGGCAAGCAACGAATAGTCCATGCTGCCAAAATCACTCCCGTTCTTCCATGACGCTCATGTACGCCGGACGGATGATCTTATCCATGCAGATTAGTTCCTCAATCCGGTGGGCGCTCCATCCCACGATTCTCGCCACGGCGAACATGGCCGTGTACAGCTCCTGGGGGATTCCCAGCATGTCGTAGACAAAGCCGCTGTAAAAGTCCACGTTGGGGCTGACGCCCTTGTAAATCCGCCGGTGCTTCGCGATCAGCTGAGGGGCAAGCTCCTCCACGTTGCGGTACAGCGTCAGGTCGTCCCCGCGCCCCTTTTCGGCGGCGAGCTTTTCCACATAGCCCTTGAAAATCCGCTCTCTGGGGTCGGACAGGGAATAGATGGCGTGACCCATGCCGTATACAAGCCCCTTCCGGTCGAAGGCGTCCCTGTTGATGATCTTTGCGAGATAATCCGCCAGAGCCTCCTTGTCCGAGCAGTCGGAGACGTGCAGGCGGATGTCCTCCATCATTTCCATGACCTTAATGTTGGCGCCGCCGTGCTTGGGACCCTTCAGGGAGGACATGGCCGCCGCGATGGTGGAATAGGTGTCGGAGCCGGAGGAGGTGATGACCCGGGTGGTGAAGGTGGAATTGTTGCCGCCGCCGTGCTCCATGTGGAGAATCAGCGCCGTGTCCAGAACCTTTGCCTCCGTGGCGGTGTATTTTTTGTTGGGGCGGAGCATCATCAGAAGGTTTTCCGCCGTGGAAAGGGCGGGGTCAGGCCGGTGAATGACCATGCTGTCCATATTTTCATAGTAATTGTAGGCGTGGTATCCGTAAACGGCCAGCAGCGGGAACTCGGCAATCAGCTGGATGCACTGCCGGAGGGAATTGCTGACGCTGGTGTCGATGGCGCGCTCGTCATAGGACGCCAGGGTGAGAATGCCCCGGGTCATGGAGTTCATGATGTCCTTGCCGGGGGCTTTCATAATGACGTCCCGGGTGAAGTTGGTGGGAAGGGTTCTGCACTCGCCCAGCAGTGTCCGGAATTCCTCCGCGGCGGCGCTGTCCGGCAGCTGCCCCATAAGCAGAAGGTAGGCGATTTTCTCGTAGCCAAGCTCCGTTTCCCCGAGGCTGCCGATCAGGTCTTCCACCCGGTAGCCCCGGTACCAGAGCTGACCGTCGCAGGGAACCTTTTTGCCGTCCACGATTTTGGAGGACGTGATCTTGGAAATGTTCGTCAGCCCGGCGAGAACGCCGTTGCCGTTTTCGTCCCGAAGCCCCTTCTTGACGCCGTACTCGTCGTACAGCCGGGGGGAGATGGTGTCGTTCCGGCGGCACACCGCCTCGCTGCGGATTGTGTAGTCATTTAACTGGGTCAAGTCCATGGCTGGCCGCTCCTTTCGTAAATACTTCGTTCATAACATCCTCCAGACGGGAAATCTGCTCCAGAAGGCTCTTTAGATTTTCATAGCCGAAGGCCTCGATCACCCGGCTGTAGTAGGCGTTCAGGATATTTGCCTGCCGCTCCATGGCCCGGACGCCGGAATCGGTGATGACGACGTAGGTGCCGTCGCGCCCGTCGCCGCTGTGGGACCAGAATACCAGCCCCCGCTCGTGAAGCTTGCGGATCATTTTGGAAGTCTTGGGTATGGGCATTTCCAGTCGCTCGGCCAAATCCCGCAGGTAGGTTTGCTCCGCTGACCCACCCTGACCGGCAGCTTCCGCAATGCTGTGGAGGGCAATGTAGTCGGAAAGGGACAGCTCCGTGAACAGGTCGTGCACGATGTCCCGGTTCAGCAAGTAGCGCTGACGGGTCATCGCATAGGCCAGTTTTTCCACTTCGTGTTGATTTTTCATTGGCATCGTCCTTTTCTTAGGTGGGTTACCGGCGGAAATTCGCCGGAGATTGCAAGTTTTTGAAAGCGACATTGCATCACGGGGGTCGACCCTTTTGGCAAACATTCACAATCCGGCAAAGCTTTCTCCGGGGAACGGAGCAAACACCGGGGAAGAAAACACCGGATTTACAAAACGGGGAAACCATTCGGGGCTATGCAAAAAATGAAGTTCGCTAACGTTGTTAGGAATTATAACAGGCGCGGGTGATCTTGTCAATAAACCGAAAAAGAGCTTGTAAAATTTGAACAAAAAATGAATGATCGACCATTAAATTCTATCGCAATTTACAATTGCAATTTGGGGAAAATTCATATATAATTTTCCATATCACAAAAACAGATGTCCACTGACTATGGATGCTGCTTTTGGAATGGAGGATAAGAAAATGAAAAGAGTAATTGCTGTTATCTTAGTATTGTGCATGGCTCTGTCCCTGTGCGCCTGCTCTTCTTCCGGCAGCGGTTCCGCTTCCGGCGAGAAGGTCGTCAAGATCGGCGTGTTCGAGCCTTCTTCCGGCGATTCCGCTTCCGGCGGCAAGAAGGAGATTCTGGGCATGCAGTACGCCAACAGCCAGGAACCCACCGTCACCCTGGGCGGCGAGACCTACAAGGTCGAGCTGGTCTACGGCGACAACGGCTCTTCCACCGACAAGGCTCCCTCCGCCGCTTCCTCTCTGGTCAGCGCGGGCGTGTCCGTGGTTCTGGGCTCCTACGGTTCCGGCGTTTCCATGGCCGGCGGCCCCAAGTTTGAAGAGGCCGGCATCCCCGCCATCGGCGTGACCTGCACCAACCCCAACGTTACCGCCGGCAATAGCTACTACTTCCGTATCTGCTTCCTGGATAACTTCCAGGCCGACGTTCTGGCCAACTTCGCCGTGAGCAAGTTCAGCGCCAAGACCGCCTACTGCCTGGGCGAGAGCGGCAACGAGTATGACCAGGGTCTGATCGCCTTCTTCACCAAGGTCTTTGAGGCCGCGGGCGGCAAGGTCATCACCGACTCCTTCCCCACCGGCAACTCCGACTTCGGCTCCTACCTGAACAAGGCCAAGAGCGAGGGCGCGGACGTTATCTTCACCCCCGTCTCCATCGCCTACGCCGTGCAGATCATCACCCAGGCCGCGTCTCTTGGCATTGAGGCTCCCTTCCTCGGCTCCGACACCCTGGACGACAACATGGTTCTGGAAGCCATCAAGGGTACCGACCTGCAGCTGTATGTTTCCACCTTCTATCAGGAGGGCGGTTCTCCCGAGTTTGATACGGGCATCAAGGAGTACATCAACGCCAGCTCCGAGGCACTGGCTGCCAACGGCGGCAACGACACCATCTCCGCCGTCACCGCCATGGGCTA
>CAKTKX010000030.1 GCA_934572365.1 uncultured Oscillospiraceae bacterium | reverse complement strand
CACACCAAGGAAGCCATTGAGATCCCTGCCACCCGCGTTCCCGCCTTCAAGGCAAGCAAGGCTCTGAAGGACAACGTGGCAAAGTAAGCGATGCGGCTTGACAAGTATCTGAAGGTCTCCCGCCTGATCAAGCGCCGGACGGTGGCCAACGAGGCCTGCGACAACGGCCGCATCAGCGTCAATGGCCGCATTGTCAAGGCCGGCTACGACGTGAAGGTCGGAGACAAAATCGAGATTTCCATGGGCGCCCGAACGGTGACCGTAGAGGTTCTCCAGGTAGCGGAAACCGTCCGCAAGGATGATGCCGCCGCCATGTACAAGGAAGTATAAGGGTTCACCGCCGTGAAACGGTCGTTTCACGGCGGTGAAGTTTTGTGTATCCTTGCAATGCCATCCCGTGTATGCTATACTTGGAGAAACCGGAAACGATGGAGGGAACGCTATGAAAATCGAACATGCCGCGCTGTATGTAAACGATCTGGAAAGGGCGCGCAGCTTCTTTGTAAGCTATCTGGGCGCGAAATCAAACGACGGCTACCACAATCCGAAGACAGGCTTCCGGTCGTATTTTCTGTCCTTTGACGGCGGTACGCGGCTTGAGATCATGAATAGGCCGGAGCTGGCGGATACCCCAAAAGAACCCGCCTGCACCGGATACGCGCACATTGCGTTCAGCGTGGGCAGTCGGGAAGCGGTCGATTCGCTGACTGCAAGGCTGAAAGCAGACGGCTACGAAGTCATCAGCGGCCCCCGCACAACGGGAGACGGCTATTACGAAAGCTGCATTGCCGCAGTCGAGGGTAATCTGATCGAACTCACGGTTTGAGCCGGATAAATACTTTGACGTTCCGAATTGGCCGAAAACCGGGACATGACCCGCCGTAAGGCGGTCATGTCCCGGTTCGTTTTTCACCTGTGACCGTTCTTCTGCATTTGTTCCCCCAACAAACGTACCAGTAAAACGCACTCCTCCCGGCTCAAATCCGCAAGGTGCTGAAACACGATGCCAAAATCCCCGTCCACCGTCCGCGCCGTATACTCCGTCAACGCGCGCCGGGCGCAGTGATACCGCCGTTCCAGCGCCTTCGCCGCCGGTTCCTCCGGGACGGCGATCTGCGCGGTTTTTCCGCCCCCACAGCCGGACAAACGTCCAATTCCCCGCAGGCAGGCAAGCATTTCCGCCTGCATATTGTGCAGGCGCCAAAGCTGCTCCTGCCCTTTGCCGGAAAACTGTCCGGCAAGCTTCCGGTAGACCGCCGCCGCTTTCATCGCTTCCAGCTCCATCGGCCGCAGACTCCCCCGGGGAGATTCCGACTGCCCCAGCACCCGCTGCCATACCTGCTGCTCCACATCCCGGTTCATAGCACCGCCCCCCAAAAATTCCATAGCTCTGTTATCAGTATAGCGCCCCTGGAAAGAAAAAGTGTAAAAAAAGTTTTCCAAAAGGGCTTTCTTTTTTCGCTCATATGTGCTATAATCAATAAAAAGGACGTTCAGGCGACCCAGGGAGGAAATGCTTATGCCCAGAACCAGCGACAAAGCACAGTTGATTATGGATTATGTAAACCAATTTATTCAGGAGAACGGCTATTCCCCCTCCGTCCGGGAGATCGGGGCGGCAGTGGGTCTGCGCTCCACCGCTTCCGTCAGCTACCATTTGCAGGCGCTGCAGGAGAAGGGGCTGCTCCAGTCCCCCGGCGCAAAGGGACGCAAACGGGCGTTGGTCACCGGCGCGCGCCCCGGCCAGATTCCCATTGTGGGCGTTGTCACCGCGGGCGTGCCCATTCTGGCGGTGGAAAATCAGGAGGGTACCATGCCCTGGAATGACCCAGGGTGCTTTGCCCTGCGGGTTCGGGGCGACAGCATGATCAATGCCGGTATCCTCAGCGGGGATAAGGTGGTCGTCCGTCCCCAGCAATCCGCCGACGACGGGCAGATCGTAGTCGCCCGAATCGAGGACGAGGCAACGGTCAAGCGCCTGCGCCGTCGGAACGGCCAGATCTGGCTCATGCCGGAAAACGACAATTACAGCCCCATCGACGGCACCAATGCGGAGATCATCGGTGTGGTCAAGGCCGTGGTGCGGGAATATTAACGAATCGGCGCGAAAAAAGTCCGCGCTCCACGAAAAAAAGTTCTTGACAAACGTACACAAATGATGTATAAAAGGCGTAACATAAATTGAAACCAACGAAGCGGAAGTAAAGCTGCAAGGCGCATCCACAGAGAGTTCTGCATAGCTGAGAGCAGAGCGAAAAGCGGGGCAGCAAATGGGCCGTCGAGGGCAGAGGGAAATGGGTGACCAGAGTATCTTCTGACGCATTGCCAGCGTTAATGGGCAGACGGCGTGTTGGCGCCGTGCAGAGCGGTCGGATTTCCGGCAAACAAGGTGGTACCGCAGAAATTGTTTTTTCTGTCCTTGTTCCCTTAGGGGAACAAGGACTTTTTTGTTACCCTTTATTATTCTTTACGGAAAGGAGAAATGCCTCATGTACGCTCCAGGCAGACGATGGCGACCCCAGGAAAAAACCACAAACCCATCCAACAATCATTTGAATATCAAAAAGGAGTATTTTATTATGAAAAAGGTTATTTCTCTGGTTCTGTCCGTTATGATGATGCTCACCATGTTCGCCGGATGCAAGGCATCCGGAACTGCCGAAACCGCTGCCCCCACGGCGGCCCCCACTTCCGCGACCACCGCCGAAACTTCCGCCGATACCACCCCCGCAGCCCAGGAATTTACCGTTGCCATCGTCCAGCAGCTGGATCACGCTTCTCTGGATGAGATCCGCACCGCCATCGTCGCCCAGCTCCAGAAGCTGGCGGAGGAAAAGGGCGTCAAGATCAACATTCAGGAGTTCAACGGCCAGAACGATGCCACCGTCCTGAACCAGATCGGTGCACAGGTGGTAGGCGACGGCGTTGACGTGATCATCCCCATCGCCACCCTGGCCGCCCAGTGCATGGTCACCGCCGCCGACGGTACCGACATTCCCATTGTGTACGCCGCCATTTCCGACCCCGAAGCCGCCGGTCTCACCGGCCTTAGTAACGTCACCGGCACCTCCGACGCCCTGAACACTGCCTTCATCCTGGACATGATGCTGGCCGCCAACCCCGACGTCAAGACCGTCGGCCTGCTGTACTCCAACTCCGAAGCCAACTCCACCACCCCCATTGCGGAAGCCAAGGCTTACCTCCAGGAAAAGCAGATCGATTTTGTGGAAAAGACCGGCAACACCAGCGGTGAGATCGTAGAAGCCGCCGCCTCCATGGTCGGCCGCGTGGACGCGGTCTTCACCCCCACCGATAACGTGGTCATGGCCGCCGAAGTCACCGTCGCTGAAACTCTGAACGAGGCTGGCATCCCCCACTACACCGGCGCGGATTCCTTCGTAGCCGCCGGCGCCTTCGCCACCTGCGGCGTCAACTACACCGAGCTTGGCACCTACACCGCAAGCATGGCCATGGACATCCTGCTGGGCGGCGCGGTTCCCGAATTCCACGTAATGGACGGCGGCATCATCACCGTTAACACCGAAACCGCCGCCACCCTGGGCATTGACTACAGCGCCTTCGCTTCCATGGCCAACACCGTGGTAGAAGTCAAGACCGGCGAATAATCACACACAATCGGGAGGGGCAGCGCCCCTCCCGGCAATACGAAAAAAGTCTTACCGAATCTTCCCCGGGAGTGGCACCGCCACTCCCCACAATGCTGTTATCACAAGGAGGGGTCAACCATGATCTCAACCGCCGTTATCATGAGCGCACTGGAGTTGGGCTGCATCTACGCCCTGGTCGCCCTGGCGCTGTTTCTCAGCTTCCGGATCCTGAACATCGCCGATATGACCACCGACGGCGCGTTCACCCTTGGATGTGCCGTGTCCGCTACCGTTGCCGTGGCGGGACACCCTTTGCTGGCGCTTCCCGCCGCCATGCTCGCGGGCGCCTGCGCCGGGTTCGTCACGGCCTTTTTGCAGACGAAGCTGAAAATCCCCTCTATTCTCGCCGGTATCATCACCAATACCGGGCTGTATACCGTGAATCTGGCGGTGATGGGCTTTTCCTCCAACGTCAGTATGGTAAAGGCCGACACCATGTTCTCCCTGGTGAAGCCCTATCTCGGAAGCTTTAACAAGCTGATCCCTGCGGCGGTGCTGACCGTCGTCATGGGGGTGCTGCTGGTGCTGTTCCTGAAAACCCGGCTGGGGCTTTCCATCCGCGCCACCGGGGATAACCCGGACATGGTGCGGGCATCCTCTATCAACACCGCCTTCACCGTCACCGTGGGACTGTGCCTGTCCAACGCCATGACCGCCCTCAGCGGCGCGGTGCTGGCGCAGTACCAGAAGACCGCCGACATCAATCTCGGCACCGGCATGGTCATCATCGGCCTGGCCTCCCTGATCATCGGCGAGACCCTCATGCCCAAGGGCAAAACCTGGATGAAGGCGTTGGGGGCAATCCTCGGCTCCATTCTGTACCGGTTCATCATCGCCATTGCCCTGCGGCTGGATCTGCCCAGCGAATGCCTGAAGCTGATCTCCGCCGTCATCGTGGCGCTGGCCATCGGCCTGCCGGCCATCAAATCCGCGGTGCGCCCCGCAACCAAAGGAGGAAAAGCCTGATGCTGCAAATCAGTCACATTTCCAAAACCTTCAACCCCGGCACCGTCAACGAGAAAAAAGCCCTGAACGGCGTTGACCTGCACTTAGACGGCGGCGATTTCGTCACCATTCTCGGCTCCAACGGCGCGGGCAAATCCACCCTGTTCGGGGCGATTGCCGGTTCCTTCGTGGTGGACGAGGGGACTATTCGGCTGGACGGGCAGAACATCACCAATCTCCCGGATTTCAAGCGCAGCAAATTCATCGGCCGCCTTTTCCAGGATCCCCTGAAAGGCACCGCGCCCAACATGACCATTGAGGAAAATCTGGCGCTGGCCTACCTGCGGGCGTCGGAAAAGCGGTCGCCCTTCTCCGTGGTCACGGCGAAGGATCGCGCCGAGTTCCGGGAAAAGCTGGCGCAGCTGGAGCTGGGGCTGGAAGACCGGATGGATCATCCGGTGGGTCTGCTGTCCGGCGGTCAGCGTCAGGCGCTGACACTGCTGATGGCGACGCTGGTGACGCCCAAGCTGCTGCTTCTGGACGAACACACCGCCGCCCTCGACCCCGCCACGGCGGAAAAGGTGCTTGCCCTGACGAAAAGAATCGTTGCGGAGAACCACATCACCTGCCTGATGATCACCCACAACATTCCCTCGGCGCTGTCTCTGGGCAATCGCACCATTATGATGAACAACGGCCGGATCGTGCTGGAGCTGGCGGGCGCAGAGCGGGAGAACATGACCACGGAGCAGCTGCTGAAGGTATTCCACGAGCAGGGCGTCAGCAGCGACCGCATTCTGTTCAGCGCAGAATCATGAGTAAGAACGGCGTGACCGCAAGGGTCACGCCGTTTGGCGTTAACGAGACGGCTTACTCCCACACCGCAGGCCGCAAAATTCAAGAACTGTTTACACCCCCGCCCCTTTTCTTTGCGGCGAAATGTGGTAGAATAGAAAAAACAGGAGGGAAGATCATGGGCTGCTGTGTGATTTTCTGCGCCGCGGAGTTTGACGCGCTGGCGCGGCCGCTGAAAGAAGACGATTACATCCTCGCCGCCGACGGCGGCTTGAAGCATACCCGGAAGCTGGGAATCAAACCAAACGAGATCATCGGTGACTTTGACTCTCTGGGCTTCACCCCTCCGGGAGCCGAGGTGTTCCCGGTGGAAAAGGACGACACCGACGCCATGCTCGCCGTCCGTCGGGGGCTGGAGTTGGGGTATCGGGAATTCGTGCTTTACGGAAGCTTGGACGGCCCCAGGCTTGACCACACCGTAGCCAATTTCCAGACGCTGCAATTTCTTACCGACCGGGGTGCTGTGGGCTATCTTGTGGGCAACCGGTCGATTGTCACCGTCGTCAAAAATGGCAGCATTGCCTTTCCGGCGGGACTGGGCGGGAGCCTGTCCGTCTTCTGCATGGGTGCGGACGCCCGGGGCGTGACGGAACGGGGGCTGTATTACACGCTGGAGGACGGCGTACTTACCAGCGGTTTTCCTCTGGGCGTCAGCAACCATTTTACCGGGGAACCTGCGCACATTTCGGTGAAAGACGGCAGTCTGCTTCTCATCTGGGACAAAGCCGCCGGATTCCCCGTTGCCGAACAATAATCAGGAGGCTTTTCTCCATGGAAGAAAGAGATTTTATGGAAGAAATCGACCCGTCGCTGGGGCTGACCGACGAACAGGTTCAGTCCCGCGCTCCTGCGGGGAAGCCGGTCTATTCCGGCAAAAGCGAAAAAGAGATCGTTCTGACCCACTGCTTCACCTTTTTTAACCTGATTTTCGTGATTCTGGCCGTGATGCTTATCGTCGGCGGCTCCAGCATCCTGAACATGGGCTTTCTGGTGGTGGCGGTGATCAATACCATCATCGGCATCATTCAGGAGATCCGCGCCAAACGGGCGGTGGAGCGGCTGACCCTGGTGGCGGAGCGTCCCGTAACCGTCATTAGGGACGGAACGCGGCAGGAGATTTCTCCGGAAGCCATTGTGAAGGACGATATCGCCGAATTTGCCTCCGGCGACACCCTCCCCGCCGACGGAATCCTGCGCAGCGGGGAAATGTGGGTGGACGAGTCGCTGCTCACCGGCGAAGCCGACGCGGTGACGAAAATCCCCGGGGATGAAGTCAAATCCGGCTCGGCCATTCTCTCCGGCCGGGGGCGGGTGCAGTTCACCGCCGTGGGCGGGGATTCCTTCGCCGCCCGGCTTTCCCGGGAGGCTCAGAAGAACCCCGGTGGGAAAAAATCGGAAATGATGCGCTCTCTGGACAGGCTGATCCTTTTCGTGGGCATTGCGCTGGTGCCGGTGGGGATTATCCTGTTCTATCAGGAGTTCTGCGTCCTCAAGCTGGGACTGGAAAGCAGCGTGGAGGGAACCGTCGCGGCGCTGGTGGGGATGATCCCCGAGGGGCTGTATCTGCTGACCTCCATCGCCATGGCGGCGTCGGCTGTGAAGCTGAGCCGGAAAAAGGTGCTGGTGCAGGACATGAACTGCATCGAGACCCTGGCGCGGGTGGACGTGCTGTGCGTGGACAAAACCGGCACCATCACCGAGCCGGACATGGAAGTGGAAAACGTCGTCCCCCTGTCGGGCGGAAGCCCGGAATATCTGGAAGCCGTCCTCACCGCCATGTACGGCGCGTCTGAACCGGACAACGCCACGGGCAGAGCCATTCACGAGCTGTTCAGCGGCGAAACCGACTGGGTCTGCGAAAAGCGCATCCCCTTCTCCCCGGAGACCAAGTGGAGCGGGGCGGTGTTCGCGGAGCAGGGTGCGTTTTTGGTTGGCGCGCCGGAATTCATTCTGGCGCAGCGGTTTGAAGAATACCGGGACGCCGTGGACGGCTGGGCGGAGCAGGGCTGCCGGGTGCTGCTGGCCGCCCGGTACGACGGCGACCCCGTCCCCGGCGCATTGGACCCGGCATTGGTGACGCCCCTTGCCCTGATTCTGCTCAGCGGCCGCATCCGGGAGCAGGCGGCGGAGACCTTCGGCTATTTTGACCGTCAGGGCGTGACCGTGAAGGTCATATCCGGCGACAATCCCCACACCGCCAGCCTGATCGCCGCCCGGGCGGGCATTCCCGGGGCTGAGCGCTATATTGACACCTCCACACTGGAAACCGACGAGGATTTTTCCCGGGCGGTGTCGGAAAACACGGTTTTCGGCCGGGTGACGCCGGAAAAGAAGCGCCGCCTGGTGGCAGCGCTGCAAAACCAGGGACACACCGTGGCCATGACCGGCGACGGCGTCAACGATCTGCTTGCCATGAAGCAGGCAGACTGCTCCGTGGCTTTCAGTTCCGGCGCACAGGCCGCCAGTCAGCTGGGCAGTCTCGTGCTGCTGAACAACGATTTTGCCGCCATGCCCGGCATCGTCGCGGAGGGACGGCGGGTCATCAACAACATTCAGAGAGCGGCGACGCTGTTTCTCGTGAAGAATATTTTCTCCCTGTTCCTGTCGGTGATCTCCCTGTTCACGGACTGGCCGTACCCCTTGCAGCCCATGCACTTAACCGTGATCTCCGCGCTGACCATCGGCATTCCCTCGTTTTTCCTCGCCATGGAGCCGAATTACGACCGGGTGACCGGGCATTTTCTCCGGGGGGTTCTGCGCCGGGCGTTCCCTGGCGGGCTGACCAACGTGTTTGCCGTGCTGGTATGTCAGGCGTTCATGGTGGTTTTTGACCTTCCGGCGGAGTCCATCGCCACGGTGTGCGCGGGTATCCTCGCGGTTGTGGGCATGATGGTGCTGTTTCAGGTGTGCAAGCCCTTCGGGGCGTTCCGGAGGATCGTGTGGGGCGCCATGCTGGTGTGTCTGGTCGTTGTGTTCACCTGTCTCGGGGAGCTGTTCGAGCTGCGTTCCGGCACGGTTCAGACGAACCTTCTGATGCTGACGCTGCTGCTCATGACCCCCACGGTATTTTTCGCCATACAGCGCCTGTTCGACTGGGGTGAGAAGATTTTCCGCCGCCTTTTCCGCAGGGAAAAGGCGTGAGGGGACTTGACCCATCTCTGCGCTATCCGTTTCGTGGTTTCAGCAGGCTGGCAAATCGGAATTTGAAGGTGTGATTAATGAAAATTGTTGAAGTTAAAGAGAATAAAAAACAATATCTGGATTTGCTCCTATTAGCAGATGAGCAGGAAGATATGGTTGACCGTTATCTTGATAAAGGCAAGATGTATGTACTTGATGACAATGGGGTAAAGTGCGAGTGTGTCATAACTGATGAAGGAAATAACATACTTGAAATCAAGAATATTGCTACAGTTCCAGAATATCAAGGCAAAGGCTATGCAAGAGCCTTAATTGAGTTTATTATTAATAATTACAGGGAACAATACTCAATTCTGCAAGTGGGAACAGGAGATAGTCCGCTTTCAATCCCGTTTTATGAAAAGTGTGGTTTTGTTCGTTCACACATCATACCCAATTTTTTTACAGATAATTACGACCACCCAATCTATGAGAGTGGAATACAGTTGGTAGATATGGTATATTTGCAAAGACCTTTATAATCCAAATTCCAGTTTGTTAAAAAAGATCTAACCGCCTGTTGTCTCAATTTCCCCCACCCAAGGAGAAGAAGTTATGTTAACCTACGAGCTGAAAAAATCCCCGGGTGTTCCCCTTTATGAAGCGCTTTACCGCTGCATCCGGGGGGATATTCTGTCCGGGGCGCTGCGTCCCGGGGAAAAGCTGCCCTCCAAGCGGGCGCTGGCGGAAAACCTGGAGGTCAGCAAGATCACCGTGGAAACCGCCTACAGTCAGCTGCTGTCCGAGGGCTACATCTGCTCAAGGGAGAAGGTGGGCTATTTCGTGGAGACGGTGGAGCGCCGCAACCCGGTGCCCGCCGCCCCGGCGCGGCGCCCGAAAGAGGACACAGTCTGCCTTCTTGACCTGACCGCCAACGGCACGGAACAGTTCCCCTTTTCCGTCTGGTCGCGCCTGCAGCGGGAGGTCATGCTGGACTTCGGGGAGGCGCTTCTCGCGCCCCTGCCCAACCGGGGCGTCCCGGAGCTGCGGCAGGCCATTGCCGGACATCTGGCGGCCTTCCGGGGAATGCGGGTCGATCCGGAGAACATCCTGATCGGTGCGGGAACGGATTTTCTGTACAATCTTCTGATTCAGCTGCTGGGACGGGAGAAAATCTACGCCGTGGAAGAGCCGGGCTACGGGAAAATCCGGAAAATCTACGCCGCCGGGGGCGTGAAAACCGTCAGCGCCGCCATGGACGATCGGGGCGTTCTCCCGGAGAGTCTCGGCAGCGCCGATGTGCTGCACATTTCCCCCTCCCACCACTTTCCCACCGGCATCGTCACCCCGGTGAGTCGGAGACGGGAGCTGCTGGACTGGGCGAACCGGGGCGAAAAATGGATCATCGAGGACGACTACGACTCGGAATTCCGCTTCGACGCCCATCCTGTACCCGCCATGCAGTCGTTGGACGACGGCGGGCGGGTGATCTACATGAACAGCTTCTCCAAGAGCCTTGCCCCCTCCATCCGAATCAGCTACATGGTGCTTCCCGCGGGGCTGATGGCGGCGTTTCAGCAGAAGCTGGGCTTTTACAGCTGCACCGTCCCCAGCTTTGAGCAGTACACGCTGGCGCGGTTCCTAAGCCGTGGCTTTTTTGAAAAGCACATCAACCGAATGCGAAAATTCTACAAAAGCCGCCGGAATGCGGTGGTTTCCTTGCTGGAAAATTGCAGTTTCTCCGATAAGCTGACCATTCAGGAACAGGACGCGGGACTGCATTTTCTGCTGAAAGTTGACACGTCCCTTTCCGACCGGGCGCTGACGGAAAAGCTGGCGGCGCTGGGCATCCGGGTCAGGACTCTAAGCAGCTACTACCACGACCAATCGGAGGACTTGCACTGTCTGGTGATCAATTACTCCGGCCTGAAGGAGGAACGGCTGTCGGCGGCGCTGGCGGCGATTTCCGGGGA
>CAKTKX010000029.1 GCA_934572365.1 uncultured Oscillospiraceae bacterium | reverse complement strand
TATCTGCCCCAGATCATCCATTTTGACCATCCGGAGCGAAGCCTTTACGACACCATGCTCTACGAAAAGAACTGCACGCCCCAGATGGCGAGAGACCGTCTCGGCGCATTCCTGTTTCAGGGGGAGGATGTGTTCAAGACTGTGGGCAACCTGTCCGGCGGTGAGCAGTCCCGTCTGCGGCTGTGTATGCTGATGGACGAGAAGATCAACCTTCTGATTCTGGACGAGCCGACGAACCACTTAGATATTGCGTCCCGGGAGTGGGTGGAGGCCGCCATTGAGGAATTCGAGGGCGTGCTGCTGTTCGTCTCCCACGACCGGTATTTTATCGAGAAGTTCGCCGAGCGTATCTGGCTGCTGGAGGACGGAAAAATCCGGGATTTCCCCTGCGGGTATCAGAAATACCGCTCCATTCTGGAGCATGAAGCCGCGGCGAAACCGGCCGTTTCCGCCGCGCCGAAGCCAAAAAAAGAGCGAGTCAAGGGCGGAACCAAGGACGCAGACAAGCTGGTGCGGCGGCTGGAGCGGGAGATCGAAAAGCAGGAGCAGGTCGTGGCCGACCTTGACCGAAAAATCGAAGCGGCATCCGCCGACTATCAGGAGCTGACCCGTCTGTTGGGAGAAAAGGAAGAAGCCGAAGCGGCACTCATGGATTTGATGGAGCAGTGGGAACAGGCGCAGGAGTGAAGAAAATGAAACATTTGGGAACACAAACCCTGGAAACGGAACGGCTGATCCTGCGGCGTTTTGCGCCGGAGGATGCGGAGGCTATGTTCCGCAACTGGGCGTCTGACAGTGAGGTTACGAAATATCTGACCTGGCCTACCCATGCAAGCGTAGATGTCAGCCGAGATGTGCTGAACAGCTGGATTGAAAACTATGCAAAGCCGGACTACTACAATTGGGCTATTGTTCTTAAGGAATGCGGCCAGCCCGTCGGCTCCATTGTGGCGGTCAGCCTGGATGACCGAATCGGCAAAGCACATATTGGATACTGCATGGGAAGACGCTGGTGGCGCCATGGGATCATGTCCGAGGCGCTGGGTGCGGTGATGGAATATTTGTTCCATGAGGTGGGACTGCTTCGCCTGGAAGCCCGCCATGACACGAAAAATCCCCATTCCGGTGCGGTTATGGAAAAATGCAGCATGAAATACGAGGGTACCCTGCGGCAATCGGACTGGAACAATCAGGGGATTTGCGACGCGTGCTGGTACGCTGCCCTGCGGGAGGAATGGAAAAAGCCATGATTCATCTGCAAAAAATCGACGCCGGAAATATCTGGAAAATCGTCGGGCTGCAGGTCGATGAGGATCAGAAGGAATTCGTTGCATCCAACACGGAGAGTATTCTGGAGGCCTACTGCGTCATCACCAACGGAGGCACGGCACTGCCTTTTGGCGTCTATGACGGGGAAACGCCGGTGGGCTTCGTGATGATTGGCTATGATTGCGGCGATTGGGAGAATGCTCCGGCTATTACCCGGGAAAACTACTGCATCTGGCGGCTGATGATCGATTCCCGCTATCAGGGCAGGGGATATGGCAAAGCCGCACTTGCCGCCGCGCTCGATTTCGTCCGCACGTTTCCATGCGGGAGGGCAGAATGCTGCTTTTTGTCCTATGAGCCGGAAAATGAACATGCCAGACGACTGTACCAAAGCTTCGGATTCCGGGAAAACGGGGAAATGGACGAAGACGAGATCGTGGCGGTTTTGAAGCTTTGATGGTTGACACAGTTCGACACCCGGCCTATAATAGAATCATCAAGATAGAAGGAGCAAATCGAATTATGAGTTCTTGTAACGGAAATTGTTCCGAGTGCGGCTCTGACTGCGCCGATCGCAAGCCAGAGAGCCTGCTGGCGGAGCTGAACCCCAACGCCAGTGTGAAGAAGGTCATTGCCGTGGTCTCCGGTAAGGGCGGCGTGGGCAAATCCACGGTCACGTCCATGCTGGCCGTGGCCATGGCGCGGGAGGGAAAACGGGTCGGCGTTCTGGACGCCGACATCACCGGCCCCTCTGCACCCACTGCCTTCGGCGTCACGGAGTGCCAGGGCGCGGACGAACACGGCCTGTACCCGGCGCTGACCCGCACGGGCATTCAGGTGATGTCCATCAATCTGCTGCTGGACAACCCTGCCGACCCGGTGGTATGGCGCGGCCCGGTCATCGCGGGCGCGGTGAAGCAGTTCTGGACGGATGTGATCTGGGAGGATGTGGACTATCTGTTTGTGGACATGCCCCCCGGAACCGGCGACGTACCTCTGACGGTGTTCCAGAGCCTGCCGGTGGACGGCGTGATCATTGTTACCTCCCCCCAGGATCTGGTGTCCATGATCGTGGCGAAGGCGGTGAAAATGGCCAACATGATGCACATTCCCGTGCTGGGCTTCGTGGAGAACTATTCCTATCTCCGCTGCCCGGACTGCGGCAAGAAGATCAGCGTATTCGGCAAGAGCCATCTGGACGAGATCGCCGCCCAGTTTGGTCTGCCCATTCTGGCGCGTCTGCCCATCGACCCTGCCGTGGCGGAAGCCTACGACAACGGCCAGATGGAGACGGTGAACACGGAAGCGCTGTCTGCGGCTGTGGAAGCCATTGAGAAAACGGAAGCGTAAAAAAGAACCCCCTAGGGGGTTCTTTTTTACAGCAATCCCAGACGTTGCTTCCATTTCAGCACGCGCGTAACGGAAGCGTTCAGTGCGTCAAAATCAATGCGCCCGTCCAGTACGGCGCTCAGCACGGCGCTGTACTGCTCTGCGTAATCTGTGGAGCAAAGCAGATCGTTTCCCGCCTGAACGGCCAGAACGGCGGCCTCACCGGTGCCGTACCGGTCGGTGATGGCTTCCATCACCAGATCGTCGGTCATGACCACGCCGTCAAAGCCCATGGTGTCCCGGAGGTATCGATGAACCGCAGGGGAGAGGGACGCGGGGGAGTCTCTGTCTAGCGCCTGGACGATGTTGTGGCTGACCAGCACCGCACCACAGCCCGCCTCGATTCCGGCGACGAAGGGGAGAAGATCGCTGCTTTCCAGCGCTTGCAGGGAGCGGCTGTCAACCGCCAGCCCGGTGTGGGTGTCGGCGTTGTTGCCGTAGCCGGGAAAGTGTTTTAGGACGCTGCCGATTTGGTAGGCGTTCATCAGTTTGACGGTTCCGGCGACGAAATCCCCGGTGGCTGCGGCGTCCTGCCCCAGTGAGCGCTTGTACATAAAGGCATTGGGGTCTTCGGAAATGTCGCACACAGGCCCCAGATTGACGTTGATCCCGAGAGATTGCAGCAGCTGGCAGATCTCCTCCTCATTGGAAAGCGCCTGGGTCAAGCCGCCGCCGGCAAAGGCTTCCCGGGGAGAGGGGAAGCACTGGGAACGGAAAGCGGGATAGCGGCTGATCCTGGTGACGGTTCCGCCCTCCTCGTCCACGGCCAACAGCATTGGAATGCCCGCGGCGTCCTGATAGCCGGACAGCGTTTGCCGGAGGGAATCCGGCGTCTGCCCTTCAAAATCCTCCCCGAACAGGACAAATCCGCCCAGATGGTACTCTTGGATGTCCGTCAACGCGGATTCGGCGTTGCAGCGCGCCAGAAACAGCTGGCCGACCCGCTCCTCAATCGTCATGGAATCCAGAAGCTCCTGAACCGGGTCGGGGGGCGTCGTGGTGACGGGGACGGTCGTCTCTGTAGGAACCGGGGCTTCGGTCGTGGGCGTCGGGAGCGTCGGCTCCGACGTCTCCACCGGGGCAGCGGCGCAGCCGGTGAGAAAAAGCAGTATCAGCAAAATGGAGAATCGTTTCATGGTTGTACCTCGAAATGCCAGAAATGGGAAGGCGGCGTATATCCGCCTAGCAGACATTCTAGCACAACTGTCGAAAAAAGTCAAAAACCCTCCGCTTGAAAGCGGAGGGTAACGTTTTGTTTTTCACAAAACCCAACCAATCAGGAACCACAGCAGCAGTAGAACGATGGCGAGGGGGATATACGCGGAAAGAGCGGCGGCGCTGACACAGATCACCGTACAGCCGAAATATCCCAGCAGGAACACCACGCCGCAGATGATGCCGGAGGTGAACACGGCCTTGCTCAGCTGCTTGCCAATGATGTTGGAGAAGAAGAAGGTGTACAGCGCACCGAAAATCGGATTGACCACCGTCAGAACCACGCTGAGAACCAGATTCATCAGACCCATCAGCAGTGCGACCGCCAGAATCACCAACAGAATGGTCGGCGCATAGGTCACCAGCACGTTGGGCAGATAGGTCTTGAACGCCCAGTCCGCCAGAATGTGCAGCACCATGGCGAACAATACCATCAAAATCCGCAGGAAAAACCAGCCCACGGCAGAGTTCCCCCGGGGAATCAGCGTGTCCAGGAGATTGACCAGAAACGCCAGGATTATCAGCGACAGAATTTCACTGCACACAATGGTCATCGGCGACCCCTGGAAGGGGATGATCAGCAGATGCTCTCCCGCAAACCGGACAAAGGGCAGGGGAGACAGCAGCGCGTCCAGCGACCAGGGCTTGAAGGTGTACACCCCAATGGCCACCGCATAGACGAACAGGATGCCCATGGCCGCAGACAGAGAATGGTTCAGGCTGGAGCGTTTGCCCAGAAAAACCCGCCCCATAAATCCCAGAATCAGGGAAGCGGCGGCAAAAAACAGCATGAACTGCGCTGTACCGGCCAGGTCGATCTCCGTTGGTATGTAGGACGCCGCGCCGGAAATCGCCTTTTCCAGATCGTCCGGCAGGTAAGCGGAGGCGGCGGCAAGCACGTTCTCCACGTCGCTGGGAAGGTAGTCCGCGACAGCGGAGAGGGTAGAGCGAAAATCCATAGGAATGTCCTTTCCCCAGGGTCTATCTGAAAGCCGTCAAAATATCCGGTTGTTTTACCGGCCTTCAGATATGCCCCGGCTTAAGAAAAGCGGCCGCCAAAGTTTGGCGGCCGCGCACCTTTTGAGGATGAGATAATACTATTTCTTAATAAAATGATTTCATCATTTTATTTAAGCCGTTTCACGGCAGACCGCCTGGGCGGCGGTAAGAAATGTATTGACTTCGTTTTTAAGCGGCAGTGGCCGCTGGCCGCAATCCTGCGGCCTAATAAAACGCTTTTCAGCGTTTTATTAAAAACTCGTATAAATTACTTGATCTCGGCCTCGGCGCCAGCTTCCTTCAGCTCGGCGACCAGCTTCTCAGCGTCTTCCTTGGAGATGGCTTCCTTCAGGGTCTTGGGGCAGTTGTCCACCAGATCCTTGGCGTCCTTCAGGCCCAGGCCGGTAGCGGCACGGACGACCTTGATAACGCCCAGCTTGGAAGCGCCGGCGGACTTCAGGATGACGTCGAACTCGGTCTTCTCCTCGACCTCAGCAGCAGCGGAAGCAGCGGGAGCGGCAACAGCGGCGGCAGCGGCGGAAACGCCGAAAACCTCTTCCAGAGTGTGAACCAGTTCGGACAGCTCCAGAACGGTCAGTTCCTTAACCTGCTCAACCAGAGCAGTGACTTTTTCACTAGCCATGATAAATTTCCTCCTAAAATGATGTGTAGTGAGATGTTTGTGGGGTTACGCGATCAGGCTTCTGCTTCTGCAGGAGCGGAGCCGTCCTTCTGCATCCGGATCTGATCCAGAACGAAGGCCAGACTGGAGATAGGCGCCAGGAAGGTACCCAGGACAGAAGCGACCAGAGCGCTCTTGCTGGGCAGCTCGCCGAAGCCGTTCAGCTGGTCGGCGGAAAGCACGGAGCCTTCCACAACGCCGCCCTTGATGGCCAGGGTCTTCAGCTTGTTCTTCTTGGCAAACTCGCAGACGATGCGAGCAGGGGCGATGGGGTCGCCGGTGGTGGAAGCCATAGCGGTGGTGCCGTTCAGAACCTCAGAGAAATCATAGCCGGCATTTTTAGCGGCGAAATTGGTCAGGGTGTTCTTAACGACGGCGTAATCCACGCCTGCTTCACGGAACTGCTTACGCAGCTCGGTATCCTGAGCGACCGTGATACCCTTGTAATCAACGAAGACGACGGAAGAGGCTTCCTTCACCTTGCTGGTCAGAGCATCGACAACGGCCTTCTTGCTCTCAAGAACCTTTGCGTTGGGCATAATTTTCACCTCCGAAAATAAAAAAGTCCTTCTGCCACAAGACAGAAAGACACGCAGAAATTTTGTATTCAGCGCACCTCGGCAGGACTTACGGATAACTCCACCTGCTGTCTCTGGCAACTGCTATATTCTAGCATGGGGAAGGGCAAATGTCAAGGAAAATTTGATGTATTTTTGAGAAAAAGCGGGAGGACACGCGTCCTCCCGCTTGGGTTTTGGATTATGGAATGATTAACTCCACGTCAAGCACCTGCCAGTCCTGGAAATCGTCCATAAGAGGATGGAGCTGGGATTCGTCGTAAATATCATATACCCACAGATAAAGACGGTAGGTGCCGCTTGGCAGATCGCCGTAGGTGTCGCTCCAGTCGACGGAAAACTGGCAGGTGCCGTCCATGGCGATTTCCGTTTCAAATTTGGGAGGATTGATGATGCCCTTCGTATCCGGATGGAGTGTGTAGCAGCGGACTTCCAATTGCCCGATCTGCTGCCCGCCGGATTGCGTGCAGGTCACGGTGGCGCTGTGACTGGTAATGTCGGACAGTTCAAAGGTAAGCCCCCAATCCTCTCGGTTTACAAAAGCGCCGCTTTCCGGGTCGGTAAAGGCGCAGGAAGGGTGCAGGTGATAATCCGGGGTGGTGCGAAACACGATCAGCTGACTGACCGGATAGGCCTTGCCGTTGGGCGAATGGAACACGTCGTATACCAGCCACAGGTCATAGTCGGGGTAATGATAGTTGTAGAAGGTCACGCCGTGCTGTGTCTCAAAGGTCTCCTGGCAGCGGCCACCCCGGGCGTCCTGACGGGCGCGGAAGAAGATTTCCTCCTCGGTGATGTCGCCGTTTTTGAGGGCGTCTTCCAGCCGCTCGTCGCCGCTGTTCAGGGAAATGGAAACGTCGGTGACCCCGCAGTAGCTCATACCCTGATTGAAGTTGTTCCCGATTTCCTCCGGGGAGAAGATCTGAGAGTCCGTGTTGCCGACCCTTGTAACGGTAAGATTCAGAGCGGGGACGTCATCCCCGGTATGTACGATATCCTTTGCCGCGTCCGTTGCATCCGGCACACTGGCCTGAATTTCATTGCGGCCGATGGCAAAACCAATGCCCAGCAGCAAAACCGCGGCCAGAATCAGGCCGATTATGGACAGAATTCTTCGTGATTTCATGGGGATTCCTCCTGAGAATCGTCATGGAACCGCAAATTCCACGACATAGTATTGCGTGCTTTTGAAGTCCCGCATCAGAGGATGCACCTGCGACTCGTCGAATTCATCACGGACAAGCAGGAATACCGCATAATCACCGCTGGGCAGCTCACCATATGTGTCCGACCAGTCCAGCGTGATCTCGCACGTTCCACCCATTGTCAAGGGGGTGCTGCAATCGACGGTCACCGTGTCCCCAGCGGCGGGTTCGTTGGCCTTGAAAAGCATGAAATAGTCCGCGTGGAGGGTTCCGATCTGCTGGCCGCCGGATTGGAGGCATTCCAGCACCATACCACCGGGCGTGACGGAGACGGGTTTCAGAGAAATGCCCCAGTCTTCCCGGTCAATCCATTCGCCGGGGTGATCGTCATCGGAATAGGCGTGAGATACGTTGAGGGCGTGTCCCGGGGGATAGAAGCAGACCTGCCGGATGATGTAGTTGCCCTTAGCGGGCGTTTCGTAGACATCGTAGGTGATTTCCGCGTCAAAATCCCGGTACTGGTAGATAAAACGGGACAGCCCATTTTTACTGGCGGTTCGTTCCCGGCACACCTTGTCTTCCGCGTCCAGGCGGATGTCCGCAATGAGGGCTTCCACGGTGATCTCGCCGTTTTTCAGGGCATCCTCCAGAGGCATGACGGTGCCGCCGATTTGGATATTGATCTGAGAAAGACCGCTGTATGAGACCTTGCCATCAAAGGCAATGCCCAGCTCGTCGGCGGCAAACTCGTGATATTCGGTGTCGCTGTCGGATTTTTCAACGAAAATCTGCGGCCGCGCTGCTTCCGTCTCCGCCGCAGCGGGAGGGGAGTCTTGCGTTGATGCTTTGCTTTTGCCAACGGCAAAGCCAATGCCCAGCAGCAAAACCGCG
Source organism: uncultured Oscillospiraceae bacterium (assembly GCA_934572365.1). GTDB lineage: Bacteria > Bacillota > Clostridia > Oscillospirales > Oscillospiraceae > Faecousia. The sequence goes on along the minus strand of CAKTKX010000029.1, from coordinate 2,693 downwards.
GCCAGAATCAGGCCGGCTATGGACAGGATTCTTCGTGATTTCATAACAGCGCCTCCTTCCAAGAGCGTATATTTTTATTGACGCAAAATCATAATAACACAAAATGTGTATTTTGTCAAATGATCCAGGCTGAAGGAGAAAATACGGAATTTTGTAATAAAGCATGTTTCCGGACGGAACACATCTTTCCAAAAGAATGTTTTATCCGTTCTCCATTGCCTACTATAATAGTGATGGTATTTCTAAATGGAATGCGGTACTGACAGGGTCGTTTAGCTATAATGGTTCCAGCGCAACTTGCTCGTCCTCAAGTGTGGACGTGACAATATTTGATTCTGACTGGTACGTGATAAGCAAATCTGCAAGTAAAAGCGGAAATACTGCGACGGCGTCGGTAACAATGGGGCGGCGTTATGATGGAAGTACCATAAAAGTGCCAGTAAGCCTTAGCCTGAAATGCGACAAAAACGGCAACCTCAGCTGAATAAACATAAAACCCCCGGATGCTTTTGCATCCGGGGGTTAACCATATCAGCTTACAGATACTTGGAAGTGGAAACCTTCACGCCGGGGCCCATGGTGGAAACCACGGTGCAGGAGCGGATATACTGACCCTTCGCGGCGGCGGGCTTCGCCTTCACGACGGCCTTCAGCAGCGTGTCCATGTTCTCGGACAGCTTCTCGGTGCCGAAGGACACCTTGCCGATGGGGCAGTGGATGATGTTGGTCTTGTCCAGACGGTACTCGACCTTACCGGCTTTGATCTCCTTGACGGCAGCGGCCACGTTGGGGGTCACGGTGCCGGCCTTGGGGGAGGGCATCAAGCCCTTGGGACCCAGAACCTTACCGAGACGGCCGACAATGCCCATCATGTCGGGGGAAGCGACGACCACGTCGAACTCGAACCAGTTCTCCTTGGTGATCTTCTCCACCAGATCCATGCCGCCGACATAGTCGGCGCCGGCTTCCTTGGCTTCCTCAGCCTTGGCGTCCTTGGCGAAGACCAGAACACGGCGGGTCTTACCGGTGCCGTTGGGCAGAACCACGGCGCCGCGGACCTGCTGGTCGGCGTGACGGGAGTCAACGCCCAGCTTGATGTGCAGCTCAACGGTCTCGTCGAACTTGGCGGAAGCACCCTTCACGACCAGATCCAGGGCTTCGGTGGGATCATACTGAACAGAGCGGTCGATCAGTTTGGCGCTCTGCTGATACTTTTTACCTCTAAACAATGTAATTATCCTCCTTATAGTGGTGATGCGGAAAAATCCTCCCACATTTCCGGGTCAGACTGCCCGGACAAGCAAATATCAATCGACGACGGTAACGCCCATGGAGCGGCAGGTACCGGCAACCTGGCTTTCGGCAGCCTCAAGAGTGGGGCAGTTCAGGTCAGGCATCTTGGTCTTGGCGATCTCGGCGATCTGCGCCTTGGTAATCGTGCCAACCTTGGTCTTGTTGGGAACGCCGGAACCCTTCTCCAGACCGATGGCCTTCATGATCAGCATGGGGGTCGGAGGAGTTTTGGTGATAAAGGTAAAGCTGCGGTCAGCGTAAACGGTGATGACGACGGGAATCTTGTAGCCCTCCATATCCTTGGTGCGGGCGTTGAATTCCTTGATGAAAGCGGCGATGTTGACGCCGTGCTGACCCAGAGCGGGGCCGACAGGGGGGGATGCGGTCGCCTTAGCGGCGTTGATCTGCAGTTTGATAATGCCAGTGACTTTCTGTGCCATAATAAGCACCTCCTGAATAAAATGTGGTAGTATGCGCTTGGGCGCATTTTTTGCGGGGCGCGTTCGCCCCTCCCACGTTCCGACCGAAAATTCGATCCGATGCGTTTACTGGGAAACGACCTCCACCTGGTCAAGCTCAAACTCGACGGAGGTCTCGCGGCCGAACATGGACACGACCACGTTCACCGCGTTGTTGTCAACGTCCACACTCTCGACCGTGCCGGTGAAGGAGGACAGGGGGCCGTCCAGGATCCGGACGGTATCGCCGACTGCGTAGTTCACGATAATCTCCTTCTTTTCCACGCCCATGGCGTAGACCTCTTCTTCGGTCAGAGGGGTGGGGTCGTTGCTGGAAGTACCCACGAAGCCTGTTACTCCGCGGACGTTCCGGATGACATGCCAAGTGTCGTCACTGTAAACCATCTTCACCAGCACGTAGCCGGGGTAGACCTTGCGGTCATAGGTCTTGCTGGCGCCGGACTCGGTGATCTCGGTAACGGTCTCCAGAGGAATGGAGACGGCGAGAATCTGATCCTGCAGCGAGCGGGACTCCACGGTCTTCTCGATGGTGGCCTTTACAGTGTTTTCATAACCGGAATAGGTATGCACAACATACCATTTTGCAGTCTCTGCCATAACTTCGTACCTTAGTGGAACAGTCCGATCAGGGCGTCAATGCCGACCTGGGCAACGAAGTCGAACAGCCAGATGAACACGCCGACTGCCACGACGCAGCAGGCGACGATGGCGGTGTTCTTCAGCACCTGCTGGGGGGTGGGCCAAACGACCTTCTTCAGCTCGCTGCGCAGCTCGCGGAAGTACTTCTTGACCTTGCCCCAGGTTCTTTTGAACCAGTTTTCCTTTTTGACTTCAGCCATGATTCGGGCCTCCTTACTTGGTCTCGTTGTGAACGGTGTGCTTCTTGCAGAATCTGCAATACTTCTTCATCTCGAGACGGTC
>CAKTKX010000028.1 GCA_934572365.1 uncultured Oscillospiraceae bacterium | reverse complement strand
CCAAGATCGGCCAGAACGCCGCCCTTGGTGGTGATCTTCGCCGGGAAGCCCAGGGCTTCAAAGGCCGTCTTCACCCATTCGGCCGCCCGGCTGGTAAAGCCGGAGGGGGAGTCGATGGCCAGCAGAGCGGCGGTCTGCTCCCAGGCGTAGTCCGCATATTTTTCGTTAATCATATTTTCCTCCTAGCAGAATATAGTGCCAGACACCAGCCACTTCCCGCATGAAATGGTTGATTTTCTGGGATAAACGGGATGTTTTGGCCGGAATCCCCACGAATTCCACGCCGCATGCCTTGGCAAACCGGCTGGCGCGGTATAAATGATACTCGCTGGACAGCACACCCAGCTTCCGGGGGCGCTCACCGGTTTTTCCCTCGATGAGGTCAAGGGAAAAGTGCAGATTTTCCCAGGTGGAGGTGGCGTTCTCCTCCATCCAAAGGCGCTGGGGGTCGATGCCCAGATTCACCAGTTCCCGGTACATGCACTCCGCCTCGGTGATCGGCTCGTCGGTACCCTGGCCGCCGGAAAGCACGGCGGTTACATTGGGATGCTCGTCCAGATAGGTGTAGGCGGCGCAGATACGATCCCACAGGGAGACCGACGGGCCGTCCCGGTTCACCTTGGCACCCAGAACCACCACGTAATCCACCGGCTCCTCCGGGTTTCCGAAGCTGGCGTGGATGATGATGCCCTCCGTAATGCCGACCACCAGCACCCCCACCGCGAGGATCACGGTGACGGCAGTCTGCACCACCTTGGCAAAGACCGGGAATTTCAACCCCACAAGGGGAAACAGGGTATAAAACAGGATAATACCGATCAGACACAGGCACACCAGCGCGGAAAAGCTGTAGCCGGGGACAGCGAATTTGAGGAACAGCGCCGCCACGGCCAGAACGCCGCAGCAAATCAACGCCGCGATTCGCCCCGTGCTGAGAAGATGGAAAAAGGCTTTCATTTCGGAAACTCCAAGTAAAGAATAGTGTCACGGCCAATGCCGCTCTTGTTTGGCGGCACCAGCCTAAATCCTATGATTTGCTATAGTTTACCACATTATCCCAAAGAAAACAAGCCGCCCCGGCGGGGGCGGCCTGCAAATTCAGGAAATCTTAATGGTGCGCCTTGTGTTCTTTGCTCGCCTTTACCAGTGCGGTAAAGGGGCGCTGCATCCGCTCCTCCACGGCGGCCACGGCCTCCGGGTGCCATTGCAATCCCAGAAGGAAGCGCCCGTCCTCAGCCTCAATGCCCTCCACGATTCCCGCAGGGCTTAGGGCGCAGACCCGCATTCCCGGCGCGGGGGTGTCCACCGCCTGATGGTGGACGCTGTTTGTCAGCACCTCGTCACAGCCCATAAGACTGTGCAGGAACGTGCCGGGAAGAACCCGAGCAGGATGATTGGGGGCGTAACGGTGTTCATTGTCCCGGTGGTTTTCCCCGGCGGCTTCGGGGCGCTGGCTGGGAATGTCCTGGATCAGGGTTCCGCCCAGCGCCACGTTGAGTATCTGCTCCCCCCGGCAGATGCCGAGGATCGGCTTTCCGGTCTCCACGACGGCTTTCAGAAGCGCCAGCTCAAATTCGTCTCTTGCCGGGGTTGGCGTGCCGCATTCCGGACGCATGGACTGGCCGTAGTATTTGGGGTCAGGGTCGCCCCCGCCGGTGAACAGGAAGCCGTCCAGATGCTTCGCCCAGAACGCCGCATGCTTCGGCTTCCAGGGCAGAAACACCGGGACGCCGCCCCCGCGGCGTACGGCCTTGCCGTAGTTGCTCCGGAAGACCTGCTGCACCCGGGGGTCGCCCGTAAAAACCACACCGATCAGAATCATTTAGATGTCCTTGCTCTTGGAAGCAATCTCCGCCAGGCACTTGGACAGGAAGGCGTCCATGGTCATGGCGCCCAGGTCTTCACCCTTGCGGGTACGGACGGAAACGGTGCCGTTCTCCATATCCCGGTCGCCAACCACCAGCATATAGGGGATCTTCTGCATCTGAGCTTCCCGGATCTTGTAGCCCAGCTTCTCGCTGCGGCAGTCGTCCTCGGCGCGGATGCCCGCGTCCACCAGCTTCTGGGTCAGACCCTTGGCGTACTCGTGGGCGCGGTCGGTAACGGGCAGCACCTTGACCTGAACAGGGGTCAGCCACAGGGGGAAGGCGCCGGCGAAATGCTCGGTGATGACGCCGATGAACCGTTCAATGGAGCCGAACACCACCCGGTGGATCATCACGGGACGGTGCTTCTGGCCGTCCTCGCCGGTGTACTCCAGATTGAACCGCTCGGGCAGCTGGGAATCCAGCTGGATGGTGCCGCACTGCCAGGTACGGCCAAGGCAGTCCTCAATGTGGAAGTCCAGCTTCGGCCCGTAGAACGCGCCGTCGCCCTCGTTGATGACGAAGTCCTTGCCCATGCCGGTGATGGCCTTCTTCAGGATCTCCTGGTTGGCCTCCCACTCTTCCACGGTGCCGATGTGGTCTTCGGGCATGGTGGACAGCTCGACAGTGTATTTCAGGCCAAACACGTTGTACACCTCGTCGAACAGGCGGACAACGTTCTGAATCTCGCTCTCCATCTGCTCCCGGGTCATGAAGATGTGGGCATCGTCCTGGGTGAAGCAACGGACGCGGAACAATCCGTGGAGCGCGCCGGACAGCTCATGGCGGTGTACCAGTCCCAGCTCGCCCACCCGCAGGGGCAGGTCGCGGTAGGAGTGAGGCTCGCTGGCATAGACCAGCATACCGCCGGGGCAGTTCATGGGCTTGATGGCATAATCCTCGCCGTCGATGACGGTGGTGTACATATTGTTCTTGTAGTGATCCCAGTGGCCGGACTGCTCCCACAGCTGACGGTTCAGGATCATGGGGGTGGAGACCTCCACATAGCCGTAGCGCTTGTGGACTTCCCGCCAGTAGTCGATCAGGGTGTTGCGCAGCACCATGCCCTTGGGCAGGAAGAAGGGGAAGCCGGGGCCGTAGTCGGTGAGCATGAACAGTCCCAGCTCCTTGCCGAGACGGCGGTGGTCACGCTTCTTGGCCTCTTCAATGCGCTGGAGATAGGTCTCCAGCTCTTCCTTGCTCTGGAAGGCAATGCCGTAGATTCTCTGGAGCATCTTCCGGTTGCTGTCGCCCCGCCAGTAAGCGCCGCAGGAATTGAGGAGCTTAAAGCCGTTGTGCTTGACACGGCCGGTGTGATCCAGGTGGGGGCCGGCGCACAGGTCGGTGAAATCGCCCTGGGTGTAGAAGGAAATGACCGCGTCCTCGGGCAGATCGTTGATCAGCTCCACCTTGTAAGGCTCGTTGCGCTCCTGCATATAGGCAATGGCCTCGGCACGGGGCTTCTCGCTGCGGACGATGGGCAGACGCTCCTTGCAGACCTTCTTCATCTCCGCCTCGATCTTGGCAAGATGCTCGGGCGTGAAGGTGAAGGGTGCGTCGAAGTCGTAGTACCAGCCCTCGTCAATGGCGGGGCCGATGGCCAGCTGCACCTCCGGCCACAGACGCTTGACGGCCTGCGCCATGATGTGGGAGCAGGTGTGCCAGTAGGTCTTGCGGTACTCCGGATTTTCAAAGGTGAACTCGTTTTCCATAATAAAATACCTCCGTTTCGGCGGATCTTATCCGCCCTGTATTGTGTGGGGAAGGTATAAAAAATACCCACCCCCTGAACGAAATCAGGGGTGGGATACGGCAAGTATTCCACGGTTCCACCCTGGTTGCGGCCAGACGCCGCCACTCATTGACGCAATAACGGGCGCACCCGGCAGGCCATTTCCGACCTGCGGCTCAGAAGTGGTATCGATTCCGGCAGGGGTGCGAAGCCATTTCACCAACCGGCTTCTCTCTATAGCATCTTACCGAACCGCGTGTCTTCCTCGCAGCCTTTTATCATCTGCAATTTAGCACATTTTTCCCCGATTGTCAATCCCCACGGCAGGAAACCGGAAGAAAAAATAGAGAAAATCGGCAGCGGTCGTTTTTCCTGTTTTCGGTTTCCGCCGAGAGGTGAATTTTTCGGGGTTTGCCCCGGGAAAAAGCCGCCCGGATCCCCGGTCAAGCCCTCGGTAACGCCGCCGCAACCGGCCGGTTCAAGAGGTAACATAATCCGACAGCTTATGTAAACATATGTAACCATTTGACACAAGATATTGCAAAATATGCGTTTCCGCGACCGATATCTTGTTTATAAGTTTACATAATGTGGTTGCAAAAATAATGTCAAAAGTTGTAGAAATCATGTAAAAATAAAGAAAAGCTTGACTTTTTAGTTTTATTTGTTATAATAAGCCCATCCAAACCGTTTGGATATGCAATTTGTAATCATTTGATAACTATTGATAAAAACGTTTTGGGAGCACTTTGGATGGGAGGGTTCGCCTTGGGACGCAGCGGCACCGCTAAAACAATACTCCGTCTTTCCGCCGTGCTGCTGACCGCGGTGCTGGCGCTGGCGCTGGTGCGTCAGACGGCCTTCGCCAAGACCTATGTCATCACCGACGGCGACCGGGTCGTGACCTACACCACCTTCGCCACCGACCCCGCCGAGGTGCTGGATCAGGCAGGACTGACCCTGGAGCAATACGATACCTACACTACACAGACCGGGGAGGGCGTGGAAGAGATCACCATCTGCCGCTCCCAGCGTGTCACGGTGGATTACCACGGAGAGGAAATGACGGTAACCACCTTTGGCGAGACGGCAGGGGAGCTGCTGTCCCGGCTGAACCTGGAGCTGGGGGAGTACGACGTGCTCTCCCACGCTCCGGAAACCCAGACCAGCGACGGTATGGTTCTTCGGGTGGACAGCGTTATCAAGACCCAGGAAACCTACACCGCAGCCATCCCCCACACCATTACTTACTGCAATGATGCCACCATCCCCGCCGACATCCAGGAGGTGCTGACTTTGGGCGCAGACGGCGAGCTGCTATGCACCGCCGACGTGCTCTACGTCAACGGCGAGGAAGCCGAGCGGGTAGTACTCAGCGAAACCGTCACCAAAGCGCCCGTGGCAGAGGTCATTGCCGTGGGTACCGGCGCGGAAGCGGAGGCCTCCGACCCCGATGAAATGCCGGTGATCGCCGACGGCTACATCACCCTCCCCACCGGCGAGGTGCTAACCTATTCCGACACCGCCACCATCCGTGCCACGGCCTACACCCACACGGACGCGGGCTGCGACATGACCACCTACACCGGCACCACCGTCCACAAGGGTACGGTAGCGGTAGACCCCCGCTACATCCCCTACGGCACCCGGATGTTTATCGTCTCCAACGACGGCGCGTATGTCTACGGCATCTCCGTGGCGGAGGACTGCGGCGGCGACATCAAGGGCGACCGAATGGACTTGTATTTCCCCACCTTCAACGAGTGTATCCAGTTCGGCCGCCGGGTGTGTACCATTTACTTCCTGGACTAACGTAAACCAACAACCCCGTTGCAAAACCGCCTTTCTTCTGATATGATAGTCAGACGAAAGGCGGTTATTTCTATGATCGATGTATGCGATATTCAGGTGATGAAGCCGATGCTTGCTGCCCACGGCTTCCACTTTTCCAAGGCCAAGGGGCAGAACTTTCTCATTGCCCCCTGGGTGCCGCAATCCATCGCGGAACAGGCCGGGGTGGACGAAACGGCGGGCGTGCTGGAGATCGGCCCCGGCATCGGCCCGCTGACCCAGCAGCTGTGCCTCCGCGCCGGGAAGGTCTGCGCGGTGGAGGTGGACGAGCGCCTGAAACCCATTCTGGACGTTACCGTAGGGGAATTTTCCAATCTGGAAATCCTTTGGGGGGACGTGCTGAAGCAGGATATTCCCGCGCTGGTGAAGGAGAAGTTCGGCTCTCTGCGCCCCATGGCCTGCGCCAACCTTCCCTATTATATCACCTCCCCCATTCTCACGGCGCTGTTGGAGGCGGAGTGCTTCCAGTCCGTCACCGTCATGGTGCAGAAGGAAGTGGCCCAGCGCATTGCGGCGAAGCCCGGCACCCCGGATTACAGCGCGTTCACCGTGTTCTGCCAGTATTACGCCCAGCCGGAGCTGCTGTTCGACGTCCCCGCCCATTGCTTCCTCCCCCAGCCGAAGGTCACCTCGGCGGTGATTACCCTGCGCACCCGGCAGGAGCGCCCCTGGGAGATCGCCGACGAAGCCGTATTTTTCCGTGCCGTCCGCGCCAGCTTTGCCATGCGGCGCAAGAAGCTGTCCAACGGTCTTTCCTCCGGCTTCCCGGAGCTGGGAAAGGCGGGTGCGGAAGCGGTGATCGCGGCGGCGGGCTTCGATGCCAACGTGCGGGGCGAGACTCTGGGCATCCCGGAATTTGTCCGGATCGCCAACGAGATCGTCCGCCGGAAGGGGGAAATGCGGGCATGACGGAATTTCTGTTTCTTGATCTGGACGATACCATTCTGGATTTTCACAAGGCCGAGCGCATTGCCCTGAGCAAAACCCTCAGGTCGTTCGGCGTGGAGCCTACCGAGGAAGTTCTTGCATTGTATCACAAAATCAACCTCTGGCACTGGGAGCAGCTGGAAAAGGGAAAGCTGACCCGGGACGAGGTGCAGGTCGGCCGGTTCGCGGCGCTGTTCCGGAAGCTGGGTATTACGGCGGACGCGGTACAGTGTACCCGCAGCTATGAAGGCAATCTCGCCGTTGGGCACTATTTTCTCCCCGGCGCCGAGGAAGCGGTGGCAAGCCTGAGCAAGAAATACCGCTTGTTTCTCGCCAGCAACGGCACCGCCTCCGTTCAGGCGGGCAGACTGACCAGCGCCAACCTGTACCGCTTCTTTGAGACGGTCTTCATCTCCCAGGAGCTGGGCTTCAACAAGCCCGCGAAGGAATTCTTTGACGCCTGTTTTGCCCGCATCCCGGACTTTGACCCCCAAAAAGCCGTCATGGTGGGCGACAGCCTGACCTCCGACATTCTGGGCGGAAAAAACGCGGGCATCACCACGGTGTGGGTCAATCCCGAGCACCGCCTCCCCCACCCTGAGATCGTCCCCGATCACGAGATTGAATCCCTCACCCAACTGGAAGCGCTTCTGGAAACACTATAACACAAAGGGTATGTACCGTCCGGCACATACCCTTTTCGCTTATTTTATTGTCTGTGACCCGAAGTCCCCGTAAGCCTGCCCCGGGGGGCGCGGCTGTAGTGGAGCTGCACCCCCACCCGGCTGCCATCCTGCTGGAGAAAAATCTGCTCGATCAGCAGCAGCGGCGTTCCCTCCGGGCACTCCAGCGCCTGCGCCGGTTCCCCCTCCGCCGCGACGGCCGTCACCGTGATCTGGGAATACACCGAAAAAGAGGACAGCTTGGCAAAGGTCAGATCCGGCAGCACGGCGTAGCGGATCTCGCTTTCCACGGAAGGGTACGCCCGGGCATAGGGGACGTACTTGATATCAAACGCCACCGGCTGCCCATTCTCATCCCGGGATATCTGGGAAAATTCAATGACCTTCCGGTTTGCGGGAATGTCCAGCAGCGCCTGCAACCGCGCGTCCGGCAGGATGCCGTGGATGTCCCGGTATTGCAGCTCCGTCCCCTCCAGTTCCTCGGACAGGGACAGAACCATGTCGTTGTGGTTCGGCTGGCTGACAAAATAGCCGATCTTGGGGCGGGAAAAAATCAGCCCCTCGTTTTCTAGCTGCTGCAATCCCCTCCGCACGGTCTCCCGGCTGGCGCCGAATTCCTGGCACAGATGGCTCTCCGAGGGCAGCATGTCTCCGGGGCGGTACTGTCCCGTGAATATCTGGGTTCGCAGAGATGCATGGACGGCGGCGTAAACCGGCGTCTGCTCACTTGGCTGCTTCTTTCGCATCCACTACCTCCTTGCAGAACCGCACGGTTCGGTTGCTGTCGTAAGCCCAGCCGTCGGCCCCCACATGGTGCATCAGATACTCGCTGGTACACAGGCCGCCGATGAGCACTTTCACCTGATCCCGAAGTCCCGCGTCCTTTAGTGCCTGAATGGTCTGAACCATGGCCTCCTGGGCGGTGGTCAGCACGCCGCTGAGCAGCACCACATCCGGGTGATAGTTCCGCACCGCATGGACGAACCGCTCCGGCTTGACGTCGATGCCCAGATCCACCACCTCGAACCGCTCCGCCCGAAGCAGGCTGACGATGATATCCTTGCCGATGTCGTGGATATCCCCCGCCACCACGCCGATGACCACTTTTCCCACAGGCCGGGGCGCGCCGCCAGAGCGCATAGGCTCCCGCTCGTTCAGGGCGCTGCGGTAGATCATGCCGGAGACGATCAGATCGGCAATGAAATAGTCCCCCCGCTCAAAGCGGGTACCGACGGCGCTGATGCCGGTGTTCAGGCACTGCTGGATTTCCTCAAAGGAATGTCCCTCCGCCGCCATTTGCCGGACGGTGGAGATCACCAGATCTTCATTCAGATCGGCCATTGCCTCAATAAGCTGTCTGTTCAGGTCCATGCTGTTCCCTTTCTTTGTGCCGGTTTCGTTGATCATTTCCCAAGGTACGCAATGATCGGTTCGATGTACTTTTTGTCCGTCCAATCGCACTTATCTTCCCCTGCGGCCATCAGCGCCTTTTCCCATACTTCATAATCAGCGGGGTCTTTCTTGGAAACGGCCTTTCTGAGTAAATTACATAATGTTCTGTCCTTGAGCGACATTGCGTCCATATCCCACGCGCCGCGGCAATAAAAGACGGGAATATCAGATAACATGTCCTTCATGTTATGCTCTCTGCACTGCTGGAACGCGCTTTCTTCATAAGGCGACGCGCCGCAGCAGAATACGAGAATCTTTTTCCCCGTTAATTTACCGATGTTCCTTTTCAGGAAGGACAAACCGGCAATGCCGGAAGCATATATCCCGCCTCCCAGAATGATCGTATCATACTTCTCAATTTCCTTTATATCCGCTTTCTTTGTCTCCATGCACGGATATCCCGTTTCTTCAGCGAGCCAGTCGGCATATTTCTTCGCGGCACCGTATTTCGATTGATACAGAATTACCCCATCCATAAACGTTCCTCCCAAAATTCTGATTTGACAGTCTGGCGCATTAAACTGTCAAATTCTATTATAATTTAATAGTATACAACATTTTCGGACATTTTGAAACCGGTTTGGGAATAAAATTTTCACACGCAGGCAGGTAGAAAAAGCGTCCATTCAGCAAAGTAACCATTTCCCGGGGAATGAAATTGTGGGAATTGCAGATTTTCGCCATATCCGTTGACAGTAGCTTTCTCATGTACTATAATTTGTCTAGACAAGTTGAAGATACATGAAGCATGCAGAAAATTCTCCGGAAAGGACGTGGATCATCATGATCATTATTGGCGAAAAAATCAACGGTGCCATTCCCTCCATCAAAAAAGCCATTGCCGAACACGACGAGGCCTTGATTGTGGAGCGGACGCTGGCACAGGCGAAGGCCGGGGCAGATTTCCTGGACTGCGCCCCCAGCACCGCCACGGACATTGAATACGAGACCATGGTCTGGCTCATGGGACTGATGCAGGGCGTGACCCAAATCCCGCTGTGCATCGACAGCCCCAACGCCAAGCTCCTGGCGCGCATTTTGGAGGAAGGTCACGCCGCCCGCCCCGGCATGGTAAACTCCGTCAACGAAGAGGGTGACAAGTGCGAGACCATCTTCCCTCTGATTGCGGGAACCCCCTGGCACGTGGTGGGTCTGACCTGCGACCGGGATGGCATTCCCGCCGACCCGGAGAAGAAGATCGACATTGCCAAGCGGATCATCGACAAGGCGGACAAATACGGCGTGGCGCTGAACCAGCTGCACATCGACCCCTGCGTCATGGCCATCGCCACCATGCCCACCTCCATGAAGGATTTCGAGCGCTGCATCCGGGGCATCCATGAGTACGCCCCCACCGTCAAGGTCACGGGCGCCATTTCCAACATTTCTTTTGACATGCCCGCAAGAAAGTATGTCAACACCAATTGCATGGCCTACGCCATTGCGGCGGGGCTGGACAGCGCCATTATGGATCCCTGCAACATGGACATGATCGGCACCATCTACGCCTGCGAAGCTCTGACCATGAAGGACAAGGGCGGCAGAAAATATAACCGGGCTTACCGTCAGGGCAGGTTCGGTGTCAAGAAATAAAGGGGGAAACGCAATGATCGACTACGAAGAACTGGCCGAGGCCATGGGCGATCTGGGCGAGGATACCGTCAAGGAGCTTCTGGAAACGGTCATGGCAGACGGCGGCTCCGGCGCACAGCAAGCGATGGACGCCTGCCAGAAGGGAATGGACATCGTCGGCTCCCGGTTTGAGAGCGGCGAGTATTTCGTTGGCGACCTGATCTACGCGGGCGAGCTGATGACCGACGCCGTATCCATTCTGAAGGACGCGCTGGTCACCGGCGACGGCGGCGGCACCAAGACGAAGATGATCCTGTGTACCGTCAAGGACGACCTGCACGACATCGGCAAGAACATCGTCCGCTCCATGCTGGAAGCAGCAGGCTTTGAGGTGCTGGATCTGGGCATCGACGTCCCCGCCTCGGAGATCGTAAAAGCGGCGAAGGAAAACAGCATCAAGATTGTCGCCCTGTCCGGCGTTCTGACGCTGGCCATTGATTCCATGAAGGCGACTGTGGAAGCGTTCAAGGCAGACGGAATGGACGATGTGAAGATCATCATCGGCGGCGCGCCGGTCAGCGAGGAAGCCATGAAGATCACCGGCGCCGACGAATGGGCGCACAGCCCCCAGAAAACCGTTCAGGTCTGCAAGGACTGGGCGGAAGCGATTTAAGGAGGCGCTATGCTGAGACGTGTTTTTCGGCAGAAGCAATTCTTCGTGTGCGTGGCGCTGCTGGCGCTGATCTGTCTGGTATCCAAACTCACGGTCAATTTGATTCAGGACCGGACAGCCATGACG
>CAKTKX010000027.1 GCA_934572365.1 uncultured Oscillospiraceae bacterium | reverse complement strand
ATTCCTGCCATTCTGGCCGGTATTCTTACCCAGCTGGCGCTGTACTCCGTCAATCTGCGGATCATGACCGGCAAGGCCAACCAGCCCATCGGCGTGGATAAGTACGATCTGCTGGTCTCCCAGCGGTATGTCCGGGAGCTGGCGCTGAATAACCCCATTCCCCTGGTAATCCTGTTCCTGGCGGTGCTGATCGGCCTATTGTACTGGTTCTTCGGCACCGAGTACGGAAGCTCCCTGCGGGCTACCGGCGCCAATCAGAACATGGCTCGCGCCCAGGGCATCAACACTAAGTCCTGCATCACCTTCGGACTGATGCTGGCCAACGGCATGGTTGCCATGGCGGGCGGCCTGCTTGCCCAGTATCAGGGCGCGGTGGACGTGAACATGGGGCGCGGCGCCATTGTCATCGGCCTTGCCGCCGTCATCATCGGCGAGGTGCTGCTGGGACGCGTGTTCCGCAATTTCGCCCTGAAGCTGCTGTCCGTGGTCATCGGCGCGGTGATCTATTACGTGGTCATCCAGATCGTCCTGCAGCTCGGCCTGAACACCAATGACCTGAAGCTGCTGACGGCGCTGGTTGTGGCGCTGTTCCTGGCGGTTCCCTATTGGAAGACCATCGTGCTTCCCAAGAAGAAGGAGGTATGACGATGCTGGAGCTGAAAAATATCAGCAAGACCTTCAACGCCGGAACGGTGAACCAGAAGGTGGCCTTGAACGGCCTGAATCTGACCATGAATGAGGGTGACTTTGTCACCGTCATCGGCGGCAACGGCGCGGGCAAGAGTACCATGCTCAACGCCATCGCCGGTGTTTTCCCGGTGGACACCGGAAAAATCCTCATTGACGGCGTGGACGTGACCGCCCTGCCGGAATACAAGCGGGCGAAGTACATCGGCCGGGTGTTCCAGGATCCCATGATGGGTACCGCCGCGACCATGCAGATCGAGGAAAACCTTGCCCTGGCAGCGCGCCGGGGCAAGCCCAGAACCCTCCGTCCCGGCATCACCAAAGCGGATCGGGAGTTCTATAGAGAGCAGCTGCGGATCCTTGATCTGGGGCTGGAAGACCGGATGACCACCAAGGTCGGTCTGCTGTCCGGCGGTCAGCGTCAGGCGCTGACGCTGCTGATGGCGACCTTGCAGCAGCCGAAGCTTCTGCTTCTGGACGAGCATACCGCTGCCCTTGACCCCAAGACCGCGGCCAAGGTGCTGGAAGCGACCCAGCGGATCGTGGAGAAGAATCACCTGACCACCATGATGATCACCCACAATATGCGCGATGCCATTTCCTATGGCAACCGCCTGATCATGATGTACGAGGGACATGTTGTGGTGGACGTTTCCGGGGAGGAAAAGAAGAATCTGACGGTGGAGCAGCTGCTGAATCTGTTCAGCAGAGCCTCCGGCTCCGACGAAGCCGACGATAAGCTGCTGCTTTCCTGATACGATCAACAGGGCGCGCATTTCTGCGCGCCCTGATTTACTGGGAGGAACCAAAATGAAACCCAAAGAACTGCTGGAAATTCTGTCCGTGGCGGAAAAACTGAAATGCAACACCCGGCACTGCTACACCTCCTCCGGACGTCGGGAAAGCGTAGCAGAGCACAGCTGGCGGATTTCCCTGATGGCGATGCTGCTGACGAAGGAATTCCCGGAGGCGGACATGGACAAGGTGATCCGTATGTGCCTGATCCACGACATGGGAGAAGCCTTCACCGGGGACATCCCGACCTTTGAGAAAACCGGCGCCGATACCCAGAAGGAGGACGATATTCTGCTGAATTGGGTGAACACCCTTCCGGAAGACGCCCGGGAGGAGTGGACGGCACTGCTTACCGAGATGAACGCCATGGAGACCCGGGAAGCGAAAATCTACAAGGCGCTGGACAAAATGGAAGCGGTGATTCAGCACAACGAGTCGGACATTTCCACCTGGCTGCCCCTGGAATATGACTTGCAGCTGACCTACGGCGAGGAAAACGTACAGTTTTCCCCCTATATGCGGCAGCTCAAGGCGGAGGTCAACGACCGGACGAGAGAGAAAATCGCCCGGGAGAAGCCGGAATAAGGCGCCACAATATTATGGCAACACCGCATAATTCTGCCTGCGAGCCTCAGCCGCCTTTTTGCCCCACTTCTTCAGTTTGAAAAATGGGAAATACATACAGTATTCCTCCATTTTTCAAACTTTGAATTGGGACAAAAATCCTGGCTGAGTCTTCTTGTCAAATTATGCGGTGTTGCCTTATAAAAACCCTCCGTATGACAGTTCGTGCATACGGAGGGTTTTGCGTCAGAAATCCAATTATCGTCTGCGCCGGACGGGCTGCGCCAGCTTGTGCAGCAGGAGAACCAGTCCCGCCGCCGCCAGCAGGCAAACGCTCATAATACTGTAGGAAAAGGCTGCCAGATCGCCGTGGCGCTGGACGTAATATTCCATAAAGCCCGCGCCGCCGATGCAGGCGGCGATCCCCAGCCACACCAGCACATTCCAGAACCGGAAGCCCCGGGCTTTCACCATCCGCACAGAGAATACGATGATCACCAACAGCAGCCCCAGCGCACCCAGCACCTGCACCACGCTGACGAAGCCGTTGCTGCGGAAAAACAGCTTGTCATACCGGGTGCTGTCCAGCACGATCTGGGACACGCCGTAAAGCAGCAGGAAAATCAGCGCCGTGTCCCCGTCCTTCCGCTTTTTGGGCAGGTAGTATAGAAGCAGGATCAAAAACAGCACCAGCGCCGCCATGGCCTGCAAAACAAAGGTTGCAAGACGGTACTCCGTAGCGCCGGAGACGGCGTTGGTCACGGGATAGACCCAGGGCAGCGACTGGGTGGAAGCAATGATCTGCCCTCGGTCAGCGGAATTGAAGAAACAGGCAAGCCGCCCCACGGCGATACCGGCGCACCCGGCTACAGCCATGCAGTCCAGCATCTGTGGGAGGTTCCGGTCAAAATGCACCAGACGAACGATCACCGCCGCCAGTGCGCATCCGGCAAAGACGCCCAGCAGGGCATATCCGCCCGGGGAGAAGGGCTTCATGGCGGAGGTGAAGCTATCGTAGCTGCTGGTGCGGCAGTACCAGTGAACCAGCCGCCCGAGCAGAAGGGACAGCGCGATGGCCAAGGGTACCACACTGAAGGCGGCGACGGCGTTGCCACCCTTTCCCAGATACAGCGACCAGAAAAAGCAGATGGCAGTCAGTGACGCCAGGGTCAGCACGATGGAACTCCAGTAATACACGGTTTCTCCGGAAATAAACGCAATTTTTTCCATACCGTCAGCCTCCTTCCGGCATCGCCGTGGCGAAGTAGATGATGTCGCTGATCTTCCGCTGCTGGCCGTAGACCGGGCGGTTGATGAGCTGGTCGCCCATGACGATGGCGGCGGTCTGTCCGCCGTCCAGGCAGTAGGCCATGCGGCAGCCGGTGGCGGCGATGTTTTTGGCAAAGGTCTTGACGGTGGGAATGTCCTGCCAGGGGCCTTCCGTGTTCGCCGTGGCGACGATATAGTGCAGCTCGCCCATCTGGCACAGCGCTGCTCGGGCGTAGCCCTCCGTGATTTCGCCCACGCCGTACCAAGTGTGGTCGATCACTTCATAATTGTTCACCAATACTGGGCCAAAGCCCAGACTGAACCAGATGTCGTTCTCCGCCACGTATTCCTTGGCGGCCGCCGTGGTCGTGATGTCACCGCCGTAGGTGAAGTGGAGGTCGCCGTTCCGGTCGATATAGCAGGTCTCGGCGTAGGTGCCTTCCACCTTGCGCACCTGCCCTTGATAGACGATGATGCCAAAGTTGCGGAAATTGTAGAAATCGCCGGAGGACGCCACCACCGCGTTGACGCTTTCTGCCATTTCCGAGGTGTAGAACTGGGGCGCTGAGCCGTATTCGCCGCCGGCCAGATGCCGCCGGAACTGGGACGGATGGTTGACCTTCACCTCGGAGAAGGTATACACGGAACCGTCGTGGACCTCCTTCCAGGTGATGGCAAAAATGGTGTCGTCCAGATAATAGTTGACAAGACTGCCCTCAAACAGCTCTGCGTCGGTGCTGAAATACAGCTCCTGCCCATCTAAGAGAAAGGCCGCTTCATCCAGGAGCCATTGCAGAGAGGACGGGTCGTCGGTCTGACCGTAGCACTCCGGGTTCGGCTCCGGGGCGACCTGAGCGTCGTCCGGAATCTCGATGATGACCTTTTCTCTTACGGGAACGGTAGTCTCGGGAACATTCTCCGGTGTTTGCACGGCGGTGAGGGTATCCCGGGCGGCGTCCATTTTTGCGGAGACGAAGCCGTCAAACTGCTCCATAATTGCCATATTCTCCGGTGCCGTCTGCGCCGTGGCTTTGGGACGGCTGAGGGACTGCGCCATCTTTCCCAGCAGAACGGCCGTCAGTGCCAGAGAAATCGGCACCACGATGACCCCCAGCAGGACGAAAAACGGACTGACCCGGTCTTTTTTTCGGGCAAATTTGGGTTGATATGCCATGTCCGTCCTCCTTACGCCACGCCGGAGATGATGCGCAGCAGCGCCTGATCCGGCACCACCCACCATGCGCCATCCTGATAGATCAGACCCAGCGTCACATCGCGGGTGACGGCCTGGGCGTCTTCGTTCAGCGCCTGGGTCACCGCGTCGTTCAGCGCCTGATCCACCAGCTCATCCCGGTAGCTGTTATCCTCGTTGTAAAGTTCCGTTTTGTCCTCGGCCGCGGTGGCTTTGGCATCCAGCAGCGCCTTCGCCCGCTGGGGAACTGCCTCCGTCACGCCGGACACATCCAGATAGGTGACCGAGGCGTCCTGGGCAAACCCCGTATCCGTGACCCGGCAAAGTCCGGTGAATTCATAGGAAAGGCTGTCCGTGAAGGCATCCCATAGGAGCTTGCTTACGGCATCCTCCGGCTCCCCAGCGCCCAAATCCGGCTGGCCGTAAATGCAGCCTTGGGCGGTGGCATAGTCCCCGGCGCACAGGGCGTCCATCATGCGCTGTGCCTGCGCCGAGGCGGCCTCGGGAGATTCCAACATTCTCGGCTGGGCGTTCCGCGACGCAATGCTCACCGCCGCCGTCACTACCATCAGTAGGATGCCCAGAATGCCGAACAGGGCGGAAAAAATTTTGGATCCTTTCATATGCACACCTCGGATTTTCCATATACCGCCTATTATACAGGGCAATGGGAAGGTTGTCAATTGAACGTTGGATTAAGAAACCTCCCTTGTCGGTCTGATGGGTGACCATAAAATAGTGAATGGAGCATATCGACACAGATACGCTCCATTTCTCGTTCTATAACGGGGTGCAGACCCCCTTGGCTCTCCCTTTGGGAGAGCTGTCGCCGAAGGTGACTGAGGGGGCATTGCAGCCTTGCGTACCCTCTCCGTCTTCGCTTCGCTCAGCCACCTCTCCCATAGGGAGAGGCTAGGGGGCATCATAAATGGTCAAAAATGCGGGTCATCCGCCGAAATCGGAGCTTTTTGAGGAGATGGTAAAGCCGTTTTCGTTGTCCGCCGGGACGAGGGTAAAGCAGACGGTGCCGATGGTATCCTCCGGGGTGCCGCTGTAGACATCGAAAATGACAGTAGCGCCGTTGACGGAATCCGGGTAGCAGCCGCGGAAGGAGTAGCCCACGTCGCCAAAGTCGGAAAGGCCGATATAGTAATAGCCGTCTTCAAGATAGAACAAGGTTTGCCCCGCGCTCACGTCCCGGATGGCGGGGGCGTAGGAGGGCATTTCCCGGCCAAGGGCAAGGCGAACGTAGGGGACAACGCTGTCCTCCCGGCTGACCTTTACCGCCTGTCCCCAGGAGGTGGTGACCAGTTCCTGTTCGCCGCAGACGGTCATTGCCGCTCCGCTGTCCGTTATTTCCGGACAGGTGAAGGAGGAGAACAGGAAGTTCCGCCAGAATTCGTCGTTCAGGGAATCGTCACCTGCCCAGTCCGGCATGAAGTAGCACATTTTTTCCAGAAAAGCCCTGCCGGTTTCGCTCAGGGTGAAGGAATCCGCTTCCGTACTTGCTGTGTCAGGTCCCGTCTGGATTTCCGGCTGGACAATCTGCTCAGTCCCCACCGGCGCGGCGGGGGCGTCCTTTGATCCGGAGGCGTTCAGGAAGAGAAACACCCCTCCCACGGACAACACCAGCACCAGACGTACCAGCACGACCGCAAAGCCCCAGCTCTGCTTTTTCTCATTCTTTTCGTTCTTCATAAATTTGGTTTCACCTTTCTGACGGATGGCACGGTTCATTTCTCCCTCAATGCGCCGGGCGCAGTCGTCGGGCATGGCCATCCCATCGTAGACATCGATCACTTGTTTATTCACGCTGCACCCTTTCTCATCAGCTTTTCCAGCTGTCCCCGCCCCCGGGAGAGCCGGGCGGCCGCGATGCCTTGGGGGATTTTCAGAAGCCGGGCGATTTCTCCGGTGGTAAAGTCCTCGTAGTAGCGCAGGTACAGAACCACCCGGTATTTGGGCGGCAGGCGCAGGATGCTCTGTCGGGAGCCGCCCGTCTTCGGGGTGAGGAAGATGCCCTTCACGGCGCGTTTCCAGCCGCCCGAGCGAAGCAGATCATGGCACGTATCAGCAGTTGCCTGCATGAGAAAATCCCGCTCTGTTTCCGGCGTCAGTTCTCCATGCTCCACCAGCTTCAGAAATACCGTCCGGCTTACGTCCTCCGCTTCCCGGGGACTGCTGGTATAGTTGACTGCCAGCCGGTAAACATCATCCCGGTAGCGATGAAATAAGTTTAGCGCGTCCACTGCCCAACCTCCCCCAAATTCGCATTGCACCCTATATACAATACGATTGAGACGGGCATTTTGTTGCACCCGGCCGAAAAATTTTTAAGAGACGGGACAGGATATATTTTCAGGCTGGTCTGCTTGACAAATGCTGCCTGGGATATGTATAATACACTTGTCTTGGTATGACTATAGAAAATTCCGCATTTATATATTTCAAGGAGGATACTATGACACCCCAGGAAAAAAAGCAGCTGCAGGTCATGGCCTGCAAAGTGCGTATGGGCGTAATTGAGGGCGTCCACGCAGCCAAAAGTGGACATCCCGGCGGCAGTCTGTCCGCTGCGGACATGTTCACCTATCTGTATTTCAAGGAACTGCGCGTGGATCCGAAAAATCCCCAATGGGAGGATCGGGACAGGTTCGTCCTGAGCAAGGGTCACACCGCGCCCGGCCTGTATGCGACGCTGGCACTGCGGGGCTTTTTCCCCGTGGAGGATCTGGTGACGCTGCGTAAGCTGGGAAGCTATTTGCAGGGACACCCCAATATGAACTCCGTCCCCGGCGTGGACATGTCCACGGGTTCTCTGGGGCAGGGCATTTCCGTCGCCTGCGGCATGGCGCTGGCCAGCCGCCAGAAGAAGCGGGACAACCGGGTATACACCCTGCTGGGTGACGGCGAGATCGAGGAGGGGCAGGTCTGGGAGGCGTGCATGTTCGCCGCCCACTACAAACTGGACAACCTCTGCGTCATCATCGACAACAACGGCCTGCAAATTGACGGCGATATCGCCAAGGTCATGAGTCCTTATCCCATTGATAAGAAGCTGGAGGCCTTCGGCTTCCACGTGGACACCATCGACGGCCACGACTTTGATGCCATCGCGTCGGCGCTGGACACGGCGAAGACCGTCAAAGGCAAACCCAGCGCGATCATTATGAAGACCGTCAAGGGCAAGGGTGTTTCCTTCATGGAAAATCAGGCCGGCTGGCACGGCTCAGCACCAAATGACGAGCAGTACGCAGTGGCGATGGCGGAGCTGAAGCAGCAGCTCAGCAATCTGGAGGGCATGTAAAATGGCAGATGTAAAGAAAATGGCCACCCGCGAGGGCTACGGACGGGGTCTGGTTGCCCTGGGCGCGGAGCATGAGGATATCGTGGTGCTGGACGCCGATCTGGCAGGCTCCACCAAGACCGGTATGTTCGCCAAGGCGTACCCCGACCGTCACTTTAACTGCGGCATTGCGGAAGCGGACATGATGTGCGTGGCGGCGGGCTTCGCGGCCAACGGCTTCGTTCCCTTCGCGTCCTCCTTTGCCATGTTCGCCGCGGGGCGGGCTTTCGAGCAGATTCGCAACTCCATCGGATATCCCCACCTGAACGTGAAGATCGGCGCTTCCCACGGCGGCCTGTCCGTGGGCGAGGACGGCGCAAGCCACCAGTGCTGTGAGGATTTCGCGCTGATGCGTTCCATCCCCGGCATGGTCGTCATCTGCCCCGCCGACGGCGTGGAGGCCGAGGCGGCCACCAAGGCGGCCTATGCCTATCAGGGGCCTGTCTACCTGCGGATGGGACGTCTGGCAGTTCCGGTGTTCCATGAGGACGGCTTTGAATTTAAGATCGGCAAGGGCGAGATTATGCGCGAGGGTACGGACATTGCCGTCATTGCCAACGGGCTGATGACCTACGAGGCCATCAAGGCCGGTGAGGCGCTGGAAGCCATGGGCATCCACGCCCGGATCGTGAACATGTCCACCATCAAGCCCCTGGACGAAGAGCTGGTGCTGAAATGCGCCAAGGAGTGCGGCAAGATCATCACCTGCGAGGAACACAGCATCATCGGCGGCCTGGGCGAAGCGGTGTGCAGCTTCCTTGCGGAAACCTATCCTGTCCCGGTCAAGCGCATCGGCGTGGACGACAAGTTCGGCTGCTCCGGTACCGCGGCTGAGGTGCTGAAGGCTTACGGCCTGAGCGCGGAACACATTGTTGAAGTTACAAAGGAGTTTCTGAATCGGTAAAACAGGCGCCCCGTACGGAATGGGGTCAGACAGCGAACAGGCACAGCAGGATAACCCGCTGTGCCTGTTAATATGAGTACCCCTTGCCTCTCCCTATGGGAGAGGCGGCTGAGCGAAGCGAAGACGGAGAGGGAAACTAGGGCGCAA
Source organism: uncultured Oscillospiraceae bacterium (assembly GCA_934572365.1). Taxonomy (GTDB): domain Bacteria; phylum Bacillota; class Clostridia; order Oscillospirales; family Oscillospiraceae; genus Faecousia. Next base: position 2,399 of record CAKTKX010000027.1, on the reverse strand, counting down.
TACCCTCTCAGTCACCTTCGGTGACAGTTCTCCCAGAGGGAGAGCCAAGGGGGGCGTATATTGACACAAGAAATGGAGCGTATCTGTACGGATACGCTCCATTGACTGTTTTACGACCGCACATAAAAGTACATGGTGCTTTTGCATGTGCTTGTCAGGGGGTGTCCGCGCCCAGCTGAATGCTGATTTCGCCGTAGGACAGCGCTTCGGTTTCGCCGTTTTCGTAGCGCACCAGAAGACGGAAATCGTCGTCAATGCCGTAGGCATAGGCGCTGACCTTTCGTCCTGTGGAGAGAACGGTGACATTCCGCCCAATCGCCAAACTGCGGGCGCGGTAGTCTTCCAGATACGCCTTACGTTCCGGGTGGGTATAGAAATCCCAAAAGCGGTTCAGAAATTCTCCGACCAGCCGGTTTTTTGCCTCCGGAGTGCTATGCTCCAGAATCGCCCCGGCAATGGACTGGATCTCCTCCGGGAATCCCTCTGTAGGCGGATAAATGTTGATACCGGCCCCCAGCACCATGTAGTCTAAGGAACCGGTCTCCAGACCTACGGCAGCTTCCGTCAGAATGCCGCAGACCTTCTTGCCGTGGAGAAAAATGTCGTTGACCCATTTGATGCCGGGCTGCTGTCTGGTCATGCTTTCTATGGCCTGACACATCGCCGTCGCGGCCGCCGCCGTGAGGCAGGTTGCCTGTTGGGGGGAATAGGCTGTCGGTCGCAGCAGCAGACTTAGGTATACGCCGGTGTCAACCGGGGAAAAGAATTGCCGCCCATAGCGTCCCCGTCCAGCGGTCTGCTCACAGGCGATGATGACGCAGCCTTCCGGGCAGCCCTGGTTGGCCTTTTCCCGGACAAGGGCGTTGGTGGAGGGGGCGGTGGGGAGTACCGTCAAGTCCAAATCCCGGTATTCCGGCTTTAGAAATTTGCGGATACCCTGGGGGGACAGAATGTCCGAATCCGGAGAAAGCCGATAACCTTTGTTGGTCACCGCGTCGATGGTGTAGCCGTCCTCCCGAAGTGCGTTTACTGCCTTCCACACGGCTGCCCGGGATATCTGAAGCGTCCGGGCAATCTCCTCCCCGGAGAAAAACGTCTCTTTGTTGTCTTCCAGCAGGGCAAGCAGCTTTCCTTTGGTGGTCACGGCGGTTCCTCCTTTCATACGGCTTCTGAACAAATCATTATAAGGGAAACCGGATCAGCGGCACAAGTCCGTCCACTGGCAGTCGCCGCAGATTTCCTCCCGGTGACCGGGCACCAAAATGGTTTTCCGCACCCGTTCCGTCAGCTCCCGGTAGGGCAGCACGTCCCCGACGGTCAGGCTGCACCGGGACAGCACCTCCCGGTCGTAGCGCCGTACCTTCTCGGTAGATTCACATTGGCCGGACAGATTGTTGGGGCAGGCGCGGCAGATTTCGTCCGCCTGATCGGTCAGCCGGACAAGGGGATTTTCTTCCAGCATGGCCTTTTTCCGCGCCATGTTTTCCACAAAAGCACCGCTGTAGCCCTTCCCCCGAAAGAAGCGGAGACAAAGGCCATGATGGGCGCGCAGGGGAATGACTGCTTCGTCCATACCGTTACCGCAGACGGATGGCGGCGGCCAGACGCTTGCGGATGGCCAGCGCGAGGGCAATTTTCACGCAGTCCGGGAGAATGTAGGGGAATACGCACCAGCCCAGCGCCGTCCACAGACCGATGGCGCCGGTGTTTTTGGTGTACACCACCAGGAACCAGGCGGTGCCGAAGGCGTAGCATACCACAAGCCCCAGCAGCATGGAAAGCGCCAGCGCCCAGGTTTTCGTTCCCAGAAGCCGCTCCATGAGCCACATAGTTAGGGCGGTGAACACAAATCCGACAATATACCCGCCGGTGCTGCCCAGAAGAACGCCCAGTCCACCGGAGAAGCCTGCGAACACCGGCAGACCGACGATGCCCATAAGCAGATACAGCACGACGGCCAGGGTTCCCCGCTTTCCGCCGAGGACGCTCACCGCGACAAAGACGCCGAAGGTTTGCAGGGTGAAGGGGACGACCGCGGGAATGGAGATCCAGGAACAGACCGCCATCAGAACGGCAAACAGGGCGATATACGCCATGTCGATGGTTTTCCACTTTCTTGAAACAGGTGCTTCCATAGTGATTTCCTCCGAACTGTTGAATTCCTGAGCAGTATAGCACAGGCAGCACTTGATTGTCAACCATAAATAATTTTTGGTTGACAATGGAGAGCGGAGGAAAACAGATTTGAATGCTACAGCCGCACCTCTACCGGGCGGCGGATGGTCATGGATTGCTCCGTTACGGCGCAGTCCATGGCGAGGATGTGGACGCCGTTTCCGGCGGCTTCCCGGAGGGCGGCGGCAAAATCCGGGTCGGTGGCGTCGTTGGGGTGCAGGTAT